>JBQGDU010000001.1:0-11579 GCA_052039245.1 Aeromicrobium sp.
CCTCGTCCTCGCCGTGTGTGCGGCCCTGCTGGACCTGCCGTCGTGGATCGCCCTCCTGCTCGGCGGACTGGCCGTGGTCGCGACGGCCTCCGCGGCCTGGGTGTGGGCCTGGGCCGCCCGGAACCAGCGCCGCTGGGGCTATGCGGAGGCCGAGGACGACCTGCTCGTCACGTCCGGGGTGATGTTCCGGCGGCTCGTCGCCGTTCCGTACGGTCGGATGCAGTTCGTCGACATGTCCTCCGGCCCCCTCGCGCGTCGGCTCGGCATCGCCACCGTCACCCTGCACACGGCGAGCACCGAGACGGCCGCCGACAACCCCGGCGTCCCTCTCGACGAGGCCCGACGACTCCGCAACCGGCTCACCGAGCTGGGAGAGGCCCACGGTGCAGGAGTCTGACCCGCACGGCGGTGGCGAGACCGGGGGGCCGCCGCCGGAGGCCGTGGGGCTGCGGACCCACCCCCTGACGGCCGTGACCAGCGGGCTGCTGCTCTCCCTGCCCGCGGCAGCCGCCCTGGTCTTCGGGGTGCTGCAGAACGGCGACGTGCCCGACCTCCCCTGGTGGCTGCTCGTGCTCGTCCCGGTCGCCATGGCCGTGGGCGGCTTCGTGGCAGGCACGGCCTTCGGCTACGTCCGCTGGTACTTCACCACCTACGTGATCGACGGGGAGGAGCTTCGCGTCGAGTCCGGCGTCCTGTGGAAGTCGTCGCGCCGCGTGCCCTACGAGCGGTTGCAGTCCGTCGACATCGCCGAGCCGCTCCTCGCCCGCGTCGTCGGGCTGTGCGAGCTGCGGATGGAGACCGCGGGCGGCTCGGACTCCCGGACCGCGTTGCAGTACCTGCGCCTCGCCGACGCCCGGGCCCTGCGGCGCGTCCTCCTCGACCGGGCCCACGGAACGGAGGAGGAGCACCTCCGGGACGCTGCGACGGGCACGTCGGGGACGCCGGCCCGTGACCCCGACACCGAACGACAGGTGCTCCTGCGGGTCACTGCGCTGCGGCTGGTGCTCGGCACCCTGGTGAGCCTCGACTTCGCCGTGGCTCTGGTCGGCGGGCTCGCCTTCGTCGGCGCGCTCCTGTTCACCGACCTCCCCGTCGCGGCGCTCGGCGGGCTCATCCCGTTCGCCACCGTCGTCGTGCGCATCGTGGCCACCCGCGTCGCGGCACAGTGGGACTCCACGCTCTCCGCGGACCGCCGTGGGCTGCGGATCGAGCGCGGTCTGCTGTCGCGCACGTCGCAGACCGTCCCCTGGGAGCGGATCCAGGGACTGGCCGTCGAGGAGCCCCTGGTGTGGCGTCGACTGCGGTGGGCACGGTTGCGCGTGGACGTCGCCGGTTACGGCAACGAGACCAGCGACGACTCCGGCGAGGTCACCTCGACCCTCGTTCCGGTGGCCGACCGCGACGTGGTTCTCGCCCTCGTGGACCGGGTCCTGCACGCCCGTCCCGACGACGTGGAGCGGACCAGGGCGCCCGGTCGCTCCTGGCCCTTCGCGCCTCTCGTGTGGCGGTTCCGCTGGATCGGAGCCGTCGACGCGGCCTTCGTCGGCGTCGAGGGCTGGTTGCAGCGCCGGACCAACGTCGTGCCCCACCACAAGACCCAGTCCGTGGAGATCCGGCAGGGCCCACTGGCTCGACGCTTGATGCTGGCGACCGTCGAGGTCCACACACCGGACGGACCCGTGGACGCCAACGGCCGCAACCTCGACTCCGACGTCGCCGCCGGTGCCGCCTTCGCCCAGCTCGACCGGGCCCGACGGGCTCGCGGAGAATCTGCCGGCTAACCGCCGCTCGTCGCGTCCTCGGCAGCGGCGTCGATCTCGGCGACGTCGCGCGAGGCCAGCCAGCCCTCGGGCAGCGCCACCCGACGCGGACTCCCCTGACGACCTCGCGGGGTGCCCAGCTCGGTCACCGGGAAGGGCTCGTCGGGATCGAGCTCGGCGAGCATCGCGTCCAGGTCCGTCAGCGAGGAGATCATCCCGAGCCGGGAGCGGACCGTCGAGCCCGCCCGGAATCCCTTGAGGTACCAGGCGACGTGCTTGCGGAACTCGACGCAACCGCGTTCCTCCCCCAGCCACTCCCCGAGCAGCTCGGCGTGCCGACGCATCACCGCGGCCACCTCGCCCAGCGCCGGCAGCGCCCGGCGCTGGGGCGTCGACTGGCCCGTCTGAGGTCCCAGTGCCGCCGCCAGGTCCGCGAACAGCCACGGCCGTCCCAGACAGCCACGGCCGACGACCACGCCGTCGCAGTTGGTGGTGCGCATCATGGAGACGGCGTCGTCGGCCTCCCAGATGTCACCGTTGCCGAGCACCGGGATGTCGACCGAGGCCTTGAGCTCACCGATCGCCTCCCAGTCCGCCTTCCCGGAGTAGTGCTGGTCGGCCGTGCGGCCGTGCAGTGCGATCGCGGCGCAGCCGCTCTCCTGGGCGATGCGGCCTGCATCCAGGTAGGTGAGGTGGTCCTCGTCGATGCCCTTGCGCGTCTTCATCGTGACGGGGACGTCGAAGCCCTCCGCCCCGGCCACCGCCGCGGTGAGGATTCGGGCGAGCAGACCCGCCTTCCACGGCAGGGCCGCGCCGCCGCCCTTGCGGGTGATCTTGGGGACCGGGCAACCGAAGTTGAGATCGACGTGGTCGACGCCGTGCTCCTCGCACAGGATCCGGACGGCTCGCCCTACCGTGCCGGGGTCGATGCCGTAGAGCTGCACCGAGCGGAAGCGTTCGTTCTCGGCGAACGCCAGCATGGACAAGCTCGTGCGGTCGCCCTCGACCAGCCCGCGCGACGTGATCATCTCGCACACGTACAGACCCGCCCCCTGCTCCGCGCACAGGCGGCGGAAGGCCACGTTCGTGACACCTGCCATGGGAGCGAGCACCACCGGCGCCTCGATCTCGAGCCTTCCGAGACGGAGCGGTCGCACCGAGGGCACCTCGGCGGCGGGGACAGCGACGTTCATCCCTCCATGGTGCCGTCCCGCGCCGAACTCATCACCTCGGACCCCTTGACGAGACTTTGTTAGTTTGGTTGATTAACTATGTGACGACGACCACCCAGGCAGCCCGCCGATCCTCCGGCGGACGTCGCCCCACCCATGCGGTGCGTCCCGGCGACGCTCGCCGCCACCACCGCGCCCTCGTGCTCCAGCGACTGATCGACGCCGGCCCCCAGAGCCGGGCCGACCTCGCCCGCGAGACCGGCCTCACCCGCGTCACCATGTCCTCCGTGGTCGCGGACCTCGTCTCCGAGGAGGTCCTGGCCGACCTCGGACCGCGGTCGGGCACCCACATGGGCAAGCCGGCCACCCTGGTCGGGCTGTCCGAGCAGGCGCCCCTCGTGATCTCCCTCGACCTCAGCGACCACGAGCGCTTCACCGGCGCCGTCGTCGACCTTTCCGGCGAGGTCATCGTGCGCGAGCAGACGCCGTCGGCGCACGGCGAGGCCGCGGTCCGCGCGGTCGCGGACCTGGCCGGTCGACTCCTCGCCGCCGCACCACGCCGCGTCCTCGGCGTCGGCGTCGGCACCCCCGGCGTGGTGGATCCGGCCGGCGTCGTGCTCCAGGCACCCAACCTCGACTGGGAGTCGCTCGACCTGGCCGGTTCCTTGTCCCGCGTGCTCGACCTGCCCGTCCACGTCGGCAACGACGCCACCGTCGCGGCCACCGCCGAGGCCACCTTCGGCGACGGCGACGACCGTGGCCTGCTCATGGTGCGGATCGGGCAGGGGGTCGGCGGAGGTGTCCTCGTGGACGGACACTCCCTCAGCGGTCCCCTCTTGAGCGCCGGCGAGATCGGGCACGTCGTCGTGGACCCCGACGGACGAGCCTGCGCCTGCGGCAACAACGGCTGCCTCGAGACCTTCCTCGCCGTCCCTGCCCTGCGCTCCCTGGGCGACGACGAGGACCGCCGACACGCCGGCGCCCGGCTCGGTGGGGTGCTCGCCCCGGTCGTCACCACGCTCGGGATCGCCGACGTCGTGCTCAACGGACCGGCCGACCTGCTCGAAGGCCCGCTGCTCGACGCCGCGCGACAGGCGCTCGCCCGCCAGTCGCTCCCCTTCGTCGCCCGCCGCATCCAGGTGCGCCTGGTGTCCGCGGACGAGCTCGTCCTCACCGGTGCCGCCGCGCTGGTGCGCTACCGCGAGCTGGGCGTGGTCTGACCCGACGGCTCCCCGAACCCCTCACACCGATCACCCACACCGCCAGAGAGGCACATCATGACGATCCGATCACGTCTCGCCGCAACAGCGGCCGGCATCCTCGCAGTCGGCGCCCTCGCCGCCTGCGGCGGCTCCTCCGACGAGGGCTCCGACACCGTCACGCTGTGGCTGGCGGGCAAGGAGGACACCCCGAAGCCCCTCGAGGAGTGGCTGGTCACCGAGTTCGAGAAGCAGCACGAGGGCACCACCTTGAAGGTCGAGCGCATCGACTGGGGTGAGCTCATCCCACGACTGAACACCTCGCTGCAGGGCGACGACACCCCCGACGTCGTCGAGGTGGGCAACACCCAGGCGGCCACCTTCACGAGCGTCGGCGCCTTCACCGACCTCACCGATCGCATCGACGAGCTCGGGGACGACATCGGGCCCGAGAGCTTCGTGGAGGCGGGGACGTTCGACGGCAAGATCTCGGCCGTGCCCTACTACTGGGGCTCGCGGTACATCTTCTACAGCAAGAAGGCCTTCGCCGACGCGGCGCTCGAGGTCCCGACCACGCTCGAGGAGTTCCAGGACGCGGCCGCGACCCTGACGTCAGAGGGCAGCGCCGACTACTCCGGTTTCTGGCTCCCCGGGCAGGACTGGCGCAACGGCATCAGCTGGGTCTTCGCCAACGGCGGCGACATCGCCACACAGGACGGTGACCAGTGGAAGGGTGCCCTGTCCTCGCCGGAGAGCATCAAGGGTCTGACCCAGTGGCAGGAGCTCTACTCCGAGGCGAGCGACGCCCCTGTCGACGGCAAGGACGCCGAACCGTGGACGGCGTTCAACAACGGTGACGCCGCGATGTTCATGGCGCCGAGCTGGGCGCGGTGGAGCGTGGCCGAGGACCGCGCCGACGATCTGGGCGCGTTCCCGCTGCCCGGCGTCGACGGCGGTGCGGCCCCGGTCTTCGCCGGCGGCTCCAACCTCGCCATCGCCGCGAAGTCCGCCCACCAGGACGAGGCCTTCGACCTGCTGAAGCTCATCTACAGCGACGAGTACCAGCAGCAGCTCGCCGAGAACGGCCTCGGCCCGGCGAACGAGGAGTTCACCGACCTCCTGGGCGACGACGAGTTCGCCGTCGCGGCCAAGGACGCGGCCCTCACCTCCAAGCTCACGCCGACCTCGCCGGAGTGGGCCTCCGTGGAGAGCGCCAGCCTCATGGAGGAGTTCTTCGGTCGGCTCGCCGCCGGCGACGACGTGACGGACGCCGCGCGGGCCGCCGACGCCGACCTCGAGTCGGCGCTCAACGAGTAGGACCCGGACGTGGGGTGACCCCGGGTCGGGACCCGGGGCCACCGCACCCGTTCCATCCCTTCAAGCGCCAGCTCGCGACACGACCCGAGGAGGACCGATGAGCACGTCCACGCTGGACCGGCGACGCGCCGAGCCCTCCACGCCGTCGCCGCGGGCACGCCCCGCACTGCACCGACGACTCGGACCCTGGACGCTCCTGGTCCCGGCCGTCGCCGTCCTGGGCGCCGGTCTCGGCTACCCGCTGGCGCGCCAGGTCGTCATGTCCCTGCAGGAGTTCGGGCGCGCGCAGCAGTTCGGGCAGCCGGCACCGTGGGTCGGGCTCGACAACTACGTCGATCTGCTGACCGACGCCACGATGTGGTCGGTGGTCGGACGTTCGATCGCCTTCTGCGCCGTCAACGCCGGTCTGACCATGGTCATCGGTCTCGCGCTCGCCCTGCTCATGCGGCAGGTCTCCCGCGGTCCCCGGGTCCTCCTGCAGCTGAGCATGCTCATCACCTGGTCGATGCCCGTGATCGCCGCGATGACCGTCTGGCACTGGCTCTTCGACACGCGGTACGGCGTCGTCAACTGGCTCCTGCAGACCGTCGGACTCGACGGCTTCCGGAACCACAACTGGCTCATCGAGCCACTCTCCTTCTACTTCGTCGCCACCGTGGTGGTGGTCTGGATGAGCGTGCCGTTCGTGGTCTTCACGCTCTACGCCGCGCTCACCCAGGTCTCCGAGGAGACCATCGAGGCGGGCCACCTCGACGGCGCGACGGCCGTGCAACGCTTCCGCCACATCGTGCTGCCGACCATCAAGCCGGTGCTCGTCATCGTCCTGCTCCTGCAGACCGTGTGGGACCTGCGGGTGTTCGCCCAGATCAACTACCTGCAGAACGTCGGCGGGATCCCCAGCGAGACCCATCTGCTGGGCACCTACATCTACTCCCTCGGCATCGGCCAGAACGACTTCGGGGCAGCGTCGGCGCTCGCCATGTTCGTGCTCGTGCTGACTCTCGTG
Organism: Aeromicrobium sp.; assembly: GCA_052039245.1. Lineage (GTDB taxonomy): Bacteria > Actinomycetota > Actinomycetes > Propionibacteriales > Nocardioidaceae > Aeromicrobium. The sequence continues at coordinate 6,455 of JBQGDU010000001.1, forward strand.
CTGACGGCCGGCTACGTCCGGGCGCTGCTCAAGGAGGACGCGCTGTGAGGACCTCGACCCGGCCCTGGAACGTGGTGGCGGTCGTGATCGCCCTCGTGTGGGCGTTCCCGGTCTACTGGATCCTCAACAGCGCGCTGCAGCTGCCGGAGAAGCTGCGGGCCGCGACCCCGTCGTTCCTGCCCACGGACTGGTCGGGTCAGGCGTTCGCGCGCGTCGCGGACGAGTCGTTCTGGGCCTCCATGCGGCTCAGCCTCGCCGTGACCCTGCTGGCGGTGGTGGCCGGCATCCTCTGTGCGTTCGTCGCAGCCGTGGCCATCTCACGATTCCGGTTCCGCGGTCGACGGGCCTTCGTCCTGACGGTGATCGCGGTGCAGATGATCCCGCCGGAGGCACTGTTCATCAGCCAGTACAAGATGCTCGGCGACTGGGGACTGCTGAACTCCGTCCTGGGCCTCGGCCTGCTGTACGTGGCCCTCATCCTGCCGTTCACCATCTGGATGCTGCGCGGGTTCGTGGCCGGTGTGCCGCTGGAGCTGGAGGAGGCGGCCATGATGGACGGCTGCAGCCGGACCCGCGCGTTCTTCACGATCACCTTCCCCCTGCTCGCTCCGGGACTCGTCGCCAGCAGCGTCTACGGGTTCCTCCAGGCATGGAACGAGTACACGCTCGCCGTCGTGGTGATGGACCCCTCGAACCGCACGCTCCCCCTCTGGCTCAAGGGGCTGACCGACGTGTCCAACGAGGCCGTGGACTGGCCGGCCGTGATGGCCGGCGCCAGCCTCGTCGCGGTCCCGGTCATCGTCTTCTTCATGGTCGTCCAGGGCCGGATGACCAGCGGTCTCGTGTCCGGGGCGGTGAAGGGATGAACGCCGACCCCACGCTCCTGCACGCAGCTCACCGCGTCATGCTGGCGGCGTTCGACGGGCCGCGGGTGCCCACCTGGCTGCCCGATGCGCTGGACCGAGGACTGGGCGGGATCTGCCTCTACGGGGCCAACGTGGCCCCCGGCCATGACCTCGCCGACCTCGCACGCAGCGTGCGGGCACTGCGCTCCGAGGCGGTCCTCGCCGTCGACGAGGAGGGCGGCGACGTCACCCGGCTGCACATGCGGACCGGCAGTCCGTACCCCGGCAACGCGGCTCTCGGTCGGTACGACGATCCCCGGGCCACTCGCTCGGTGGCCGCAGCGATCGGCGCCGAGCTCGCGGAGGCCGGCATCTGGCTCGACCTCGCGCCGTGCCTGGACGTCAACTCCGATCCGCGCAACCCGGTCATCGGCACCCGGAGCTTCGGGCCGGACCCGTCCCTCGTGGCCCGGCACGGTGCGGCCTTCGTCGACGGCCTGGCCTCCCAGGGGGTCGCGGCCGCCGTCAAGCACTTCCCTGGTCACGGCGACACCAGCACGGACTCCCACGTCGCCCTGCCCCGGGTCGACGCCGACCTCGCCCTGCTGGACGTCCGGGAGCTCGCTCCGTTCCGCGCCCTCATCGAGCAGGACGTGCCCGTGATCATGACCTCGCACGTCCTGCTCACTGCGCTCGATCCGGACCAGCCGGCCACGCTCAGCCCGGCGGTGCTGACCTCGTTGCTGCGCCACGACCTCGGGTTCGGAGGCGTCGTCGTGACCGACGCCTTGGACATGGCCGGCGCCAGCGGCACGACCGGGATCGGCGAGGCCGCGGTCCGTTCCCTCCGCGCCGGAGCCGACCTGCTGTGCCTCGGCCCGGAGGCGACGGAGCAGGCCGCGACGCTGGAGATCGCCACACGAGCCGTCATGGACGCGCTCGAGGAGGGCAGACTCCCGCCGGGACGTCTCCTCGAGGCGGCCGCCCGCGTCGACGCCCTGTCCGCCGCGTGGTCCTCCCTGCCCGCGCGGACCGACAGGCCGAGCGCGATCGAGCTGGGCCGCGAGGTCGGTCAGGAGGTCGCGCGGGCCGTCGTCCTTCCGTCGCACACCGCTCCCGCCGCGGACGCGACGGTGCTGCGGCTGGATCCCGGGACGAATCCAGCGGTCGGCCAGACCGCCTGGGGCCGCCTGGAGCTGGGTCCTTCCCTCGACCTCACCCTCGACGACCTGGACCGGTCTCCCCTCGACGGCGAGGTCGTGCTCGTCACCCGGCGTGCCACGGCGGACGCCGACCTCTGGTCGTGGATCGAGCGACAGCTGCTCGCCAACCCCTCCGCACTGCTCGTCGAGACCGGCTGGCCCGACCCGGGTCTGCTCGACGATCCACGCGTCGCCTTCACGTACGGCTCCTCCCCCGTGCTCCTCGAACAGCTCGCCACCTACTGGAAGGACCGCGCATGACTCGCGACCCCGCGCCGGGCACCGACACCGTGCACCGTCTCGGCGTCGACGTCGGGGGCACCTCCGTCCACGGCGTCCTGCTGGCGGACGATCTCGTCGTCGCCGAGGTCGTCCGGCCGAGCGGCCGGGGACGGGAGGAGGTGAGCGGGACGATCCGCTCCGTGGTCACCGAGCTGCGAGCCGCCGTGCCCTCCCCGTCCCTGCCGGTCTCCACCGGCCTCGGCATGCCCGGGCTCGTCACGGGCGGATCGGTGACCCACGCGGTCAACCTCGGGATCGACGACGAGCCGTTCGACGCTCTCGCCCTGCTCGAGTCCTGCGGTCCAGGGGCCACTGCCGTGGAGAACGACGTCAAGGTGGCGGCTCTCGGCGCCCTGCGCTGGCTGTCGCAGTCCGAGCCGGGCGTCGACGACCTCGCCCTGCTCAACGTCGGGACCGGCCTCGCCGCCGGGTTGGTGCTCGACGGCCGACTGCGTCACGGCGCCCGCGGCCTCGCCGGCGAGATCGGTCACGTCGTGCACGACCCCGCCGGTCCGGAGTGTCCGTGCGGCCAGCGCGGATGCCTGGAGCTCTACGCCTCCGGCAGCGGTCTTCAGCGGCGCTGGGGCGGCACCGCCGCCGAGCTCTTCACCGCGGCCGTCACCGGTGACGAGGATGCCGCCGACGTCGCCGAACAGCTCGTCCGTGGCCTCGTACAGGCCGTCGTGCTGCTCGTGCACAGCACGGACGTCGCCCGGGTGGTCGTGACCGGTGGCGTCGTCTCGGCCACCCCGGCTCTTCGGGACGCCGTCCTCGATCGGCTCACGAAGCAGGCGACGACGCCCCTCGGCGCCGCAGCCGCGGCAGCGGAGCGGATCCGCTGGCTGCCCAGCAGCCATCCGGCCGGCGCGATCGGCGCGGCACTCCTCGTCGAGGAGCCCCCATGGAGGTCGTGATCCGCGCCGACCCCGACGAGGTCGGGCGGACAGCAGCGGACGTGCTGGAACCCGCCGTGCGCGCGGGGTCGGTCATCGGTCTCGCCACCGGCGCCTCCCCGGGACCCTTGTACGACGACCTGCGGCGCCGGCACGGCGAGGAGGACCTCGGGTTCGCGGGGTGTCGCGGCTTCCTGCTCGACGAGTACGTGGGCCTGGCCGCCGACCACCCGCAGTCGTACGCCGCCGTGATCCGTCGCGAGCTCGCCGACGCCGTCGGTCTCGCGGTCGAGGGGCCGGACGGCCGGGCTCGCGACCTGGTGGCAGCGTGCGAGCGGTACGAGGCCGCGATCGACGCTGCGGGCGGCATCGACGTCCAGGTGCTCGGCATCGGCACCGACGGCCACCTGGGATTCAACGAGCCAAGTTCCTCGCTCGCCTCCCGCACCCGACCCAAGACGCTGACCCCGCAGACCCGCGCCGACAACGCCCGATACTTCGCCAGCCGCGACGACGTCCCCGTGCACGTCCTGACGCAGGGTCTGGGAACCATCCTGCAGGCCCGCCACCTCCTGCTGCTGGCCACGGGCCCGAAGAAGGCCCCGGCCGTCGCCGCCGCGCTCGAGGGTCCCGTGACGACGTCGTGCCCGGCATCGGTGCTCCAGCTGCACCCCCACGTCACCGTGCTGCTCGACGAGCCGGCGGCTGCTGAGCTGCAGCGCGCGGAGTACCACCGCTTCACCGCCGCCCACAAGCCCTCGTGGCAGGGCTGGTGACGGCGTTGACCTCCCGCCCCGCGACCTCGACCTGTTCCCCCTACGCCACCAGGAGACCCCGATGGCCGACGTGACCTTCGAGTCCGTGACCCGCCGATTCAGCGGACAGGACCAGCCCGCCGTGGACGCGCTGGACCTGGCGATCGAGGACGGCGAGCTGCTCGTCCTCGTCGGCCCCTCCGGCTGCGGCAAGTCGACGTCCCTGCGCCTGCTGGCCGGGTTGGAGCCGGTGGACGAGGGACGGGTGAGGATCTCCGGCGAGGAGGTCACCCACCGCGCACCGAAGGACCGGGACATCGCGATGGTCTTCCAGAACTACGCCCTCTACCCGCACATGTCAGTGGGCGACAACATGGGCTTCGCCCTCAAGGTGGCCAAGGTGCCGAAGGCCGAGATCCGTGAGCGGGTGGCGGAGGCCGCCCGTGTCCTCGACCTGACCGACTACCTCGATCGTCGCCCGAAGGCGCTGTCCGGCGGGCAGCGCCAACGGGTCGCGATGGGCAGAGCCATCGTCCGGCAGCCGAAGGTCTTCTGCATGGACGAGCCGTTGTCCAACCTCGACGCCAAGCTGCGGGTCGCCACCCGCACCCAGATCGCGTCGTTGCAGCGTCGACTCGGCACGACGACGGTCTACGTCACCCACGACCAGGTCGAGGCGATGACGATGGGCGACCGCGTCGCGGTGATGGACCGTGGCGTCCTGCAGCAGTGCGCCTCCCCGCGGGAGATGTACGACCGCCCGGTGAACCTCTTCGTCGCCGGCTTCCTCGGATCGCCGGGGATGAACCTGATCGAGCTGCCCGTCGTGGACGGCGGCGTCACCGTCGGTGCCGTGGTGGTCCCGGTCCCCCGCGACGCTCTCGTCGCCGGCAGCGGCCCACGCGTCGTCCTCGGCGTCAGGCCGGAGAACCTGGAGCTCGCCACGCACGGCCTCCCCCTGCGCATCGACGTGGTCGAGGAGCTCGGTGCGGACGCCTACGTCTACGGTCGCTGTGATGTCGCCGACCGCCCGCTCGTGGCGCGGGTCGACTGGCGCCGACCTCCCCGCAAGGGCGAGGTCGCGCACGTACGGCCGGTGGACCCCACAGGGCTGCTGGTCTTCGACCCGACGACCGGGGCCCGACTCA
>JBQGDU010000002.1:0-3424 GCA_052039245.1 Aeromicrobium sp.
GACGACGAGGGGCGAGCGCTGCCTCCCGGTGAGGTCGGTGAGGTCGCCGCACACTCGCCCGGAGCGATGAGCGGCCTGTGGGGGGATGAGGAGGCGGCCCGCCGGCGGCGGTTGCCGGACGGCAGCGTGCTGACGCGCGACATGGGGTACATGGACGAGGACGGCTTCGTCTTCCTCGCCGACCGCAAGGACGACATGATCATCTCCGGCGGCTACAACATCTGGCCGCTCGAGATCGAGAACGTCCTCCTGGAGCATCCTGACGTGGCCCAGGCCTGCGTCATCGGCGTCCCGCACGAGACGTGGGGTGAGACCCCGCTCGCCGTCGTGGTGGTCGAGGACGGATCCTCGATCGAGGCCGATGAGCTGATCGCGTTGACGCGGGAGCGGCTGGGCAAGGTGAAACGGGTGACGGCCGTCGAGTTCGTCGACGCGCTCCCGGTCTCCGGGGCGGGCAAGGTGCAGCGCGGCGTCCTTCGAGCGCCGCACTGGGCCGGCCGGGACTCCAAGGTCGGTGGCGCATGAGCGGGGGTGTGCTCGACGGTGTCCGGGTCCTCGAGGTCGGGGGGATCGGGCCGGGGCCGTTCGCCGGGATGATCCTCGCCGACATGGGGGCGGAGGTGATCAGAGTCGATCGCCCCGGAGGCTCGCTGCCGGTGCCGTTGTCTCCCACGGCCGACCTGACGCAGCGAGGCAAGCGGATGGTCGCTCTCGACCTGAAGCGACCTGAGGCCGTCGAGGCGTTGCTCGCGATCGCGGACTCCGCCGACGTGCTCATCGAAGGCTTCCGGCCCGGCGTGGCCGAACGGCTCGGGTTCGGGCCCGACGTCTGCCTGGAGCGCAACCCGCGACTGGTCTACGGCCGCATGACCGGCTGGGGTCAGGACGGACCGTCGGCCTCCCAGGCGGGACACGACGTCAACTACCTCGCGGCGACCGGTGCCCTGCACGCGATCGGCCCGGCCGACGGTGGGCCGGTCATCCCGCTCAACCTGTTGGGCGACTACGGCGGCGGGTCCACCTACCTGGCCATGGGAGTGCTCGCGGCGCTGTGGCACGCGCAGCAGCACGGGACCGGCCAGGTCGTCGACGCAGCGATCGTCGACGGGGTGGCGCACCTGACGACGGGACTGCACTCCTTCCTGAACGCCGGCATGTGGCAGGACCGCCGTGAGGCCAACCTCCTCGACGGCGGAACGCCCTTCTACCGTCTCTACGAGACCGCGGACGGGCGGCACATGGCCGTCGGGGCGATCGAACCGCAGTTCTTCGCGGAGCTGTGCGCACGACTGGAGATCTCCGTTCCCGCCGAGCACCAGCACGACCCGGAGCAGTGGCCGGCGCTCGAGCGGGCCCTGGGCGAGGCCATCGCACGGGAGTCGTCGGCGCACTGGGAGGGGGTCTTCGCCGGGTCCGACGCGTGCGTCTCGCCGGTGCCGAGCCTGAAGGAGGCCCCGGGCGGTGAGCACGTGGCGGCGCGGGGGACCTACCTGGCGACCCCTTCCGGAGTCGCCCCCGCGCCGGCTCCTCGTTTCCTGTCCACGCCGTCACCCACGCCGGGTGAGCCCGTCGCACCGGGCAGTCACACCCGCGACGTGCTCGACCCGCTCGGGCTCGACGTCGAGGGGCTCCTTGCCTCGGGAGCCGCGACGCAGGTCTGACCGCTCGTCGTCAGGACGTCGCGGTGACCGGGAGGTAGACGTCGCGATGCGGCTCCTCCTCGCGTCGCAGACGATCCTGCGCGACGAGCAGGTCGAGGTGCGCCGCCGCCTCGAGGACGGCCGTCCAGGCGTGGTCCTCGCCGAGCTCGGCGAGCCGCCGTCCGTGGCGGGTCCAGGTCATGCCCGCCGCGACGTCGTGCGCGGTCTGGGCGCCGTCGTGCACCAGGCCGGAGACGGTCGCCAGGCGCTCGTCGTGATGGGCCAGCAGCTCGACCACCCGCTCGTGGACGCTGCGTCCGACGGCGCCGTGGGCGGGAAGCATCGTGGTGTCGGGACGGCCGGCCAGCAGGCGCAGGGAGTCCAGGTACGAGCGCAGGGCGAGCCGGTCAGGGTCGCGCTCGTAGGCGATCGAGGGAGTGATCCGCGGGAGCACGTGGTCGCCGGTGAAGACCAGGTCGTCGACGACGTCCTGGAAGACGAGGTGGCCCCGGGTGTGCCCGGGGGTGGCGATGACGCGCAGCGCATGGTCGGTCTCGGGGAGCTCCTCGCCACCGTGCAGGTAGGCGGTGGGTGGCCCGAAGTCGGTGTGACGCTCGGTCTCGGGAATCGGTCGGGCCGCCAGCTCGGCTGCGCGGTCAGGGTCCCCGGCGCGCTGCAGGAGCTCGGCCTGACGCGGGAACGCACCGTCGAGCTCCTGCCAGGCCCGGATGCTGTGTCTCTCGCCGTGGCCGAGCAGCACGGTGGTGCCGCGCTCCAGCTTCCAGCGGTACGCCTGGCTGTAGTGGTCCCAGTGGCTGTGCGTCACCAGCACTCGCGCGACGTCGTCCAGCGCGAGGCCGACGGCTCGCAGGCCGTCCTCGAGCGCCTCGGTGGTCTGCGGCCACACCCAGCCGGGATCGATCAGCGTGTGGCCGTCCGGCCCCCGCACGAGGTAGCAGTTGACCGAGCGCAGCTCAGGTAGCGGCAGCGGGAGGGGGATGCGCACGACGGTGTCGCTGATCTCCTCGATCCCCTGCTCGTGGCTGTGGTCTCGTGACACGGCGTGCTCCTCGGTCGGTGGGGCGGCGGGCGGTGGGACGGATGGGGTCACGGCATCGTGTAGCCGCCGCTGACGGAGAACAGCTGGCCGGTCACCTGCCGAGCCGCGATCGGGGAGGCGAGCCAGACGACGGCGTTCGCGACGTCCTCGGCACTCGTGAGCCGGCCGGTGGGGGTGTCCCGCAGCAGGTACTCGGCCTGTTCCTCGGTGAAGATCTGGTCGCGACCGCCGGACCACAGGCTGGAGGTCCCGACGGCGTCCGCCCCGTCCGGCAGGACCAGGCCCGGGCAGACGATGTTGGAACGGATCCCGTGGCGGCCCTGCTCCCGCGCGAGCGTGCGCGCCAGCGCGACGCCAGCGGCCTTGGTCGCGCCGTACACGCCCTGACGGATCTGACCGAAGGCCGCCTCGCTGGAGACCAGCACGAACGAGCCCCCGCCGGAGCGCCGCATGGCGGGCAGGGCCGACGTCGTCGTCTCGACCACCGCCATCAGGTTGACGTCGACGAGTCGGCGCCACCGGTCGCGGTCGTCGTCCCGGGAGAGGAACTCGCCACGGCTCCAGCCGGCGTTGTTGACCACCGAGTCCAGCCCGTCCCAGCGCTCGGCGACGGCCCGCACCGCCTCTTCGGCCACGCGCGGGACCGAGAGGTCGCCGACGTGCACCAGGGCGTCCTCGGCCCCGTGGCGCAGGGCCTCCGCGCGCACCCGGTGGGCCTGCTCGT
>JBQGDU010000003.1:0-12735 GCA_052039245.1 Aeromicrobium sp.
GACCGGATGATCGAGCTCGGACGCTCGAGCCGCCTCAAGGGTGCGGGCTTCTACGAGTACGCCGACGGCAAGCGCACCGGCCTGTGGTCGGGCCTGACCGAGGAGTTCCCGACCGCCGACGAGCAGCCGGCGTTCGAGGACCTCAAGGAGCGTCTGACGTTCATCATGAGCCTGGAGACGATCAAGTGCCTGGAGGAGGGCGTGCTGCGTACCGTCCCGGACGCCAACATCGGCTCGATCTTCGGCATCGGGTTCCCGGCGCTGCAGGGTGGCGCGATCCAGTACGTCAACGGCTACGAGGCCGCTGACGGCTCGATCGGCATCGAGGCGTTCACGCGCCGCGCCCAGGAGCTGGCGCAGACGTACGGCGAGCGGTTCGAGCCGCCGGCGCTGCTGCTGGAGAAGGCCAAGAACGGCGAGAAGATCAGCTGATCCTCTCTTCTGACGCGGCCTCGACCTCCGGGTCGGGGCCGCGTCGTCGTGCTGGCCCTATTCCTTCGTGGTCTCGTCGGAGAGGGCGAGACTGAACCCGACGCCGATGGCGCCGGCGAAGATGCCGACGACGACACCCCAGAACGGGTTGTCGATGACGCCGGCCATCTCCAGCGCGATCCCGATGATCAGGCCGACCACCGCTCCGGCAGCGATGTAGATCAGCAGGCGGACGACGAAGCTGGCGGCCATGGTGGGACTCCCTGGTCTCGGATGCGCCCAGCGTGCCACCACCCCTCACGATCTGCAGCACGGACGAATCGGCGGAGCCTCGGTGGTCGAGTAGCGAGGCCACCTCCCTCAGGCCGGAACGGGAGTCCCCGAGGGCAGCCTCCACTGCAGGACGTCATGGCCCTTCAACGCATGATGCCTGCGGCAGAGTGCCCAGATGTTGTCCGCTGTGGTGGCCCCAGTGGGCCATGGTTCTCGATGGTCGAGGTCGCACCGGTCCGCCGGGACCCGACAGCCAGGCGCCCGGCAGACGCCGTCGCGGAACTGGATGGCTTTGGCAAGTAGTTCGGGGGCGAAGCGTCCGATGTACTGGTGGGCCAGCACATCCCCGGTGATCGGCTCGATGAGCATCCGGTGCCAGAAGGTGCTCTCGGCGTCGACCTCGTGGAGGATCCAGGACGCCGGGACGGCCCAGGTGCCGTCTGCTGCCTCGGCGAATCCGTCGGTGAGTCCGGTGAGGAGGTCCGCCTCGATCGTGACGGCGATGTCGCTGGACCAGGTGGCCTCGCTCATCTCGCCGGTGGTGAGCCAGGAGGCGAGTAGGTCGGCGCGGCGCTGCGCCTTGGTGCGATCGTCACCGCTACCGAGGGCGCGAGCCTCACGGGTGAGTCGCTTGTCGATGACGGCGGCGACGTGCGAGGGCAGATAGGCCGTCAGCCAGGCCATGCCGTCGTCGAGGTGGGTGACGTGGACGTAGCGATCCTCGCGCGCCTGTTCGGCCCGCTCGACAGATTCCTCTGGCTCGACGCGGACGACGAATCGCTTGAGCCAGGCTCTCAGCTCGGCGACGGTGTGGGTGCCGGCGTAGTCGACTGCTGCCTCGTCGAGTCGAGCGATCGATTCGGGTCGCTGGAGTCGTTCGATGGTCAGGGAGATCTCTCGGACCCGGGCATGGTCGATGTACCCATCGATGTAGGCGGTCCAGACGTTGGTGGCCTGCTCCCGCACTCGACGTGCCGACGCCAACCGTTGATGGGTCTGACCCTCCGAGAGCGCCATGGTCTGCGCGATCTCCAGCACGAGCCCCGCCCGTTCGGTCATCCGGCGCAGCGGCGACTCCAGCGACTCGATCCGCGCGAGCTCGGCGTCGTGAAGTGCCAGCATCGCGATGGTCTCCGCGGCCTCGGCCTGTGCGCGCTGGACACCGGCGACGGCGAGTGCGTCGACGAGGTCGGTGTCGGTCTCCATGAATCAAACATACGCTCGACCGCCGACAGTGACTCGAAGCCGGTGAGGCGGGTCGTCGTGCCTGGGCCGCCGAATCCCGACGCCCCTGGAGCGGTCCGCCTCGGCCTCGCCGCCCTCGTCGAAGCGGACGTCCGGCGGACGTGCTGGAAGGTGACGATCTGGTGTACGACTTGCCGTCGAGGTCCGCGCACGTTTGGCTCTCGGGATGGACGTCACAGGCATCGAGAACGCCATCGACGGATTCTTCGCCCCTGTGGCGGACTTCGTGTCGGGCATCATCTTCTACGAGCTCACGATCGGTGGGACCGCGTTCCCCCTCATCGTGTTCTGGCTCGTCGCCGGTGCGACCGTCTTCACGGTCTTCTTCAAGGCGCCCCAGGTGTGGGGCGTGCGGCACTCGCTGGAGCTCGTGCGGGGCAAGTTCGGCAGCAAGGACGACCCGGGCGAGGTGACGCACTTCCAGGCGCTCGCCTCCGCCCTGTCCGGGACGGTCGGGCTCGGCAACATCGCCGGCGTCGCGGTGGCCGTCACCCTCGGTGGCGCGGGTGCGACGTTCTGGATGATCGTCGCCGGGCTGCTCGGCATGGCGACCAAGTTCGTCGAGTGCACACTGGGGGTCAAGTACCGCGAGGAGCACGAGGACGGCACGGTCACGGGCGGCCCGTTCCGCTACCTGCCCATCGCGTTCGCCCGCTTCGGCAAGCCGATCGCCACCGCCCTCACGGGCGTCTTCGCCGTCGCGATCTTCTTCTTCGGTGCCGTCGGCGGCAACATGTTCCAGGCCAACCAGACCTTCGCGCAGGCGCGCAACGTCACCGGGGGCACCGACGGGCCGCTCGGCAGCGACGGGGCCGCCCTCGCGTTCGGCATCGTCCTCGCCATCCTCGTCGGGCTGGTGATCATCGGCGGCATCAAGTCGATCGGACGGGTCACCGGCAAGCTCGTGCCGGGGATGGCGGTCGTCTACGTCGTCGCCTGTCTCACCGTCATCGTCGTCAACATCGCCCACGTGCCGTCCGCGTTCAGTGAGATCATCTCCGGCGCCTTCGCCCCGGAAGGCGTCACCGGCGGCATCGTCGGCGTGCTCATCATCGGCTTCCAGCGCGCCGCGTTCTCGAACGAGGCCGGTGTCGGCTCGGCGCCGATCGCGCACTCCGCGGTCAAGACCAGCCGACCCGCGAGCGAGGGCTTCGTCGCGCTTCTGGAGCCCTTCGTCGACACCGTCATCATCTGCACCATGACGGCGCTCGTCATCGTCATCGCCGAGCCGCAGTCGTGGCTGGCGGGCAAGGACGCGGTCGCCGCGGGCGAGTCGCCCGACCCCGACGGCGTGGTGCTCACCTCCGACGCGTTCGAGACGGTCGTGCCCTGGTTCCCCTACGTCCTGGCGCTCGCCGTGGCGCTGTTCGCCTTCTCCACGCTCATCACCTGGGCCTACTACACGCAGAAGGCCTGGACGACGCTCTTCGGGCGGTCGCAGTTCACCGAGCGGCTGTTCCAGGTGGTCTTCTGCGTGTTCACGGTGTTCGGGTGCGTCGTGACCCTGAGCGACGTCATCACGCTCGCGGACTCGATGCTGTTCCTCTGTGCATTGGTGAACATCTTCGGTCTCTACCTGCTGCTGCCGGTCGTGCGCCAGGAGGTGCGCGAGTACTGGGCGGACAAGAAGGCCGACCGGCTGGTCCGCGCCGACTCCTGAGGCGGACGCGGGCGGCGTCGCGGGATGTGACCTAGTCCCCCTGTGAGATGAGGCTAGCCTCAGTTAGGCTGACCTGCGGTCGACCTCTCGACCCCGTCCCCCAGGAGTCCCATGTCCCGTCCTCGCACTCTGGTCGGCCTCGCTGCCATCGCTCTCGTCCTGACCGCGTGCGGCAGCTCGTCCGACGACGCCGGGGGCGAGGCGTGGTCCTATGAGTCCGGGGACGGAGAGACGTACACCGCCGACGAGGTGCCCGAGCGGATCATCGCCGAGGCGTCCGCCGCGGCTGCCCTGATCTCCAACGGGATCAAGCCCGTCGGCATCTACCTCAGCCAGCCGCTGGAGGAGACCAAGGCGCTCGACGGCGTCGACGTCTCCGGCATCGAGATCATCGGCGAGACCTGGGGCAAGATCGACGCCGAGAAGGCCGCCGGCCTCGATCCCGACCTGATCGTCAGCGGCTACTGGGCCACCGAGGAGTCCTACGGCGGCTTCGAGGAGGGTGTGGAGGAGTCCAGCAAGAAGGTCGCGAAGCTGGCGCCCGTCGTCGGGCCCGTCGCCGATGAGTCCGTCGAGGAGATGCTGGTCGGCTTCGAGGAGCTCTCCGAGACCCTGGGGGCCGACCCCGCCGAGGGACAGGCGGCCGAGGACAAGGCGGCCTTCGAGCAGGCTCGGGACCGGTTCTCCACCGCCGCGCAGGAGGCGGACGGGCTCACCGTCATGGGAGTCTCCCCTGCGGACGACCTGCTCTACGTGGCGGTGCCGGAGAACTCCGCCGAGCTGGCGGACTTCACGGAGTACGGTCTCGACGTCCTCGTGCCCGACAGTCCTGACCCGGGCTTCCCGTTCTGGGAGAACCTCAGCTGGGAGAACGCCGACAAGTACCAGCCGGACCTGATCCTCATGGACGACCGCACCTACGAGACCAGCATGAAGACGGCCGAGAAGCAGCCGACCTGGGACAAGATCAAGGCGGCCGACGAGGGCGCCGTCACTGCGTGGCCGGCATTCTGGATCAGCACGTACCGCGACTACGCCGAACAGCTCGATCGACTCACCGACGTCATCGAGGACACCGACCCCGACCTGACATGACCGCCGTCGCGGAGCGGACGTCGGCGCCGGGGGTCAGTCCCGGGGCCGATGAGTCGCGCAGTCGTTCCTCGCTCGGCCTGTCCGCCGGGCTCGTGGTGGCGCTCGCCTGCCTCGCCGTGGTGAGCTTCCTGAGCATCACGCTCGGCGCCCGCGGCGTCGGGCTCGACACGATCTGGACCGCCTTCACGAACTACGACCCGGAGTCGGCGGCGCAGACCGTCATCCGGGAGATGCGGGTCCCCCGCACCCTGCTCGGCCTCGCCGTCGGCGTGGCCCTCGGTCTCGGCGGGGCGATCCTGCAGGGCGCCACCCGCAACCCGCTGGCCGACCCCGGGATCATGGGCGTGAACGCGGGCGCCGCGGCCTTCATCGTCGTCGCGGTGATGATCTTCGGTGGGATGCCGCTGAGCGTGTCCGTGTGGGTGGCCTTCCTCGGCGCCGGTGCGGCCACGGCCCTCGTCTACTCCGTGGCGTCCTTCGGGCGCGAGGGGGCCACCCCGGTGAAGCTGGCCCTCGCCGGGGCCGCCGTGAGCGCCGCGCTCTACTCGATCACCACCGGCACCGTGCTCATGAACACCCAGGCGCTCAACGAGCTGCGCTTCTGGCAGGTCGGCTCGCTCGCGGGACGCTACTGGCCGGTGCTGCTGCAGACCGGGCCGTTCATCCTCGTCGCGGCGGTGGTGGCGCTCGCCATGGGCCGCCTGCTGAACGGGCTGGCCCTGGGCGACGACATGGCCACCGCGCTCGGACAGCGGGTCAAGCTCACGCGCACGGCACTCTTCGTGGCGGTGGCGGTCCTGTGTGGTGCGGCCACCGCCGCCTGTGGACCGATCGTCTTCGTGGGGTTGATCGTGCCGCACGTCGCGCGCGCCATCTGCGGGCCCGACTACCGCTGGATCATGGTCTACACCGCCGTGCTCAGTCCCATCGTCCTGTTGGTCGCCGACATCATCGGACGGCTGGCGCTGGGGTCCGCCGAGCTGCAGGTGGGTGTCGTGCTCGGCATCGTCGGTGCGCCCGCGTTCATCGCCCTCGTCCGCTTCCGCAACCTCGCGGAGCTCTGATCCGATGACCACCGACACCAGCACCGACCTCGGCCTCCCCCAGCCCGACGCCGCGCCCGTCGTCGTGGTCCGCGGCCGGCGAGAGCGGCTGCGTCGCTCCGTCCTCGTCACCACCGGCGTGGGTGCGCTCGCCCTCGTGCTCTTCGTCGTCACGATGATGATCGGGGAGTCGAGGCTGAGCCCCTGGGAGGTCGTCGGCTCCGTCCTGGGTCTCTCCGACGACGGCGGCACCGACTTCATCGTCCGGACCCTGCGCCTCCCGATGGCGACGACCTCGCTGTTCGTCGGCCTGGCGCTCGGCGTCTCCGGACTGGCCTTCCAGCGGCTGCTCAACAACCCGCTGGCGTCGCCGGACTTCGTCGGGATCTCCTCGGGCGCGAGCCTGTTCGCCGTCGTGGGGATCATCCTCATGAGCCTCTCGTCGTTCCAGGTCTCGCTCGCGGCGCTCGCCGGCGCCCTCGTCACGGCGCTCCTCATCTACCTCCTGGCGTGGCGCGGCGGCATCACCGGCTACCGCTTCATCCTGATCGGCATCGGGATCAGCGAGATGCTCCGCGCGCTCATCGGCTGGGTGATCGCCCGCGCCGAGCTCTACGACGCCCGGGAGGCGATGGTGTGGCTCACCGGGTCGTCCGGTCGCGCCGGCACCACCGAGCTGAGGGTGCTCATCGCCGCGGTCCTGATCCTCGTGCCCCTCGCCCTGCTGCTCTCACGGCCGCTGGGAGTGCTGGAGCTGGGCGACGACACCGCGAAGGGACTCGGGGTCGGAGTGGAGGTGGCGCGCATGTCGGTCCTGCTGATCGCCGTCGTCCTCGTCGCTCTCGCCACCGCCGTCGCGGGGCCCATGGCCTTCGTGGCGCTCATCGCCGGTCCCATCGCCGTCCGGCTGCTGCGCGGTGCCGGGCTCGGCCTGCTCACGGCGGGCTTCGTCGGGGCGTGCATCGTGCTGGCCGCCGACCTCGTGGCCTCCCACCTGTTGCCGGCGTCCCTGCCGACCGGGGTCGTCACCGGCGCCGTCGGCGCCCCCTACCTCATCTGGCTGCTCGTCCACGTCAACCAGGAAGGACGCGGAGGATGACCCACTCCACCGATCGGCAGGGGCACGACCTGCGCGCGCAGGACCTCACCCTCGGCTATGCCGAGACCGACATCGTCAGCCACCTCGACGTGCAGCTGCCGCCGGGTCGGATCACCGTCATCGTCGGCGCGAACGCGTGCGGCAAGTCCACGCTCCTGCGTGGCCTCGCCCGGCTGCTCAAGCCGCGATCCGGTGGCGTGCTGCTGGACGGCCGGGACGTCTCGGACATGCGCAGTATCGACGTCGCCAAGGTGATCGGTCTGCTGCCGCAGACGCCGGTGGCGCCCGACGGCATCACGGTGGCCGATCTCGTCGGTCGCGGCCGGTATCCGCACCAGGGATGGTTCCGGCAGTGGAAGCCTGAGGACGACGAGGCTGTGCAGGCCGCGCTGGAGGCCACCGGAACGGCCGAGCTGGCCGAGCGACGCATCTCCGAGCTGTCCGGCGGACAGCGTCAGCGGGTGTGGGTGGCGATGGCGCTGGCGCAGGACACCGACCTCGTGCTGCTCGACGAGCCGACGACCTATCTCGACATCAACCACCAGGTCGAGCTCCTGGACCTCCTCACCGACCTCAACCGGACGCACGGCAAGACCATCGTCATCGTCCTCCACGACCTGAACCTGGCCTGCCGCTACGCCGACCACATCATCGCCATGAAGAAGGGCCAGATCGTCTGCCAGGGGACCCCGGTCGACGTCATCGACTCCGCCGTGGTGACCGACGTCTTCGGCCTCACCTGCGATGTCGTTCCCGACCCCGTGAGCGGCACGCCGATGGTCGTCCCGCGCGGACGGCACCACGTCACGGCCCTCACGCCCGATCCGGAGCCTGCCACCGGCTGAGTGCGCCTCCCGCACGCGGGACCGCGCTCAGCGGGCTGCTGGGGCGGATGTGAGGGATGTGACTGGTGTGGTTCGGCTCGGCGCGTCTCACGGATCGGGCGGGGTTCCTTGTCCACACTGGTGGGCACTGGTTCTGACAGGAGTCCACATCGTGAGTACAGCCATGAGCAGCAGCACCGTCGAGGCCAGCACCTTCCCCACCGACGACTGGGACGAGCGCACCGAGCGCTTCTACACCGGGGAAGAGCTGGACGATCCGCCCGCGGCGTCATCGACCGCCCTCACGCCCGAGGAGCGTCGACGTCAGGAGTTCGGCGGGGTGAGTGTCGGGGCCGTCTTCCACGGCTGGCTCAGTGCACTCGGTGTCATGGCCCTGCTCGGTGGCCTCGTGGTGGCCGCCGGTCTCCTCCTCGGCCTCGTCCAGGACCCGACGTCCGGCGCCCGGCTCACGGTCGGTGACACCACGGCGCTCACCGTCGGTCTGCTCGGTGCCGGCCTCGCAGTCGTCGGGGCGTTCTCCGGCTCCTACGCCGCCGGACGTCTCGTGCGCTTCGACGGCGGCCGCCAGGGCGTCGTCGTCTGGATCCTGCTCATCGTCTCGTCCTTCGTCGCGGCCGGACTGGCTGTCGTCGTCGACGCGCAGTACGCCCTGCGCGCGCGTCCGTCGGCACCCGACCTCGCCGTCGCGCGCGACGACCTGCTGCTGTGGGGCGGCGTGCTCGTCGGCGCGACCCTCGTGCTGTCCTTCCTGGTCGCCCTCGGTGGCGGCAAGCTCGGGCTGCGCTACCACGCCAAGGTGGAGCGGGCCGGTCTCGAGGAGAGCGCGGTCGACGAGCCGGCCGCGGTCCGGCCGGTCGAGGCCGACGCGCAGAAGCCGGCGAAGACGCCACGGCGTCAGGCGGCACGCGAGAAGCGGATCGCCAAGAAGGAGAAGCGGGCTGCCAAGAAGGAAGCGAAGCAGGACGCCAAGCGGCAGAAGTCCGGCGTCTGAGTCGCCGACCGCGGCTCGCGCTGCGGGCCCGACGGGTCGCTCCTACCGTGGATGCATGAGCTACGGAACCACTGAGATCGAAGCCATCCAGGCCGTCGTCGACCGCGTCAGCAGCTACCAGGACGGTGCCCCCGAGGGCACCGTGGCCCGAGAGCTGCAGGCCGGCCTCACCGAGGCGGGGGTCGAGGTCTCCGACGACGACCAGCGCACGCTCGTCGCCGCCATCGAGGCCGACGCCGGTGAGGTGCGGGCCTCCGACGTCCTGTCCTGACCTGGGACGTTCAGCCCTCGGTCGCGGGCATCTCCCCGCGACCGAGGCGTGAGTGCCGCCGTCCGTAGGCGAAGTACAGGACGACGCCGATCACCATCCAGATGCCGAAGCGCAGCCACGTCTCGACCGACAGGTTGACCATCAGCCACAGGCACGCCGCCACGGAGAGCGCCGGCACGAGCGGCACCCACGGCACCCGGAAGGCCCGGGGCAGGTCCGGGCGGGTCCGGCGCAGGACCAGGACACCCAGCGAGACCACGATGAAGGCGAACAGCGTGCCGATGCTGACCAGCTTCGCGAGCTCGGACAGCGGGACGACCCCGGCGAGGACCGCGACGACGAGACCGACGGCGATCGTGATCCGGTACGGCGTCCCGAACCGCGGGTGGACCTTGGCGAGGGCCTGCGGGACCAGCCCGTCGCGCGACATAGCGAACAGCACGCGGGACTGGCCGAGCAGCAGGATCAGCACGACCGTGGTGAGGCCGGAGACGGCACCGATGGAGATGAGGATCCCGGCCCAGCGGACGTCGTTGGCGTTGAAGGCCTCCGCGAGCGGAGCGCCGGTGCTCATCCGCGGGTCGGAGTACTTGAGCATGCCGGTGATGACGAAGGCGACGGCCGCGTAGAGCACCGTGACGATGGCGAGCGAGCCCAGGATGCCGCGGGCCATGTCGCGCTGCGGGTTGCGGGTCTCCTCGGCCGTCGTGGCGACGATGTCGAAGCCGATGAAGGAGAAGAAGACGATGGACGCGGCGGCGATGATGCCGTAGACGCCGAAGACCGTCGGTTCGATCCCGAAGATCGACTGCAGGAGCGTCGAGTCGAGTCCGGACTCGCTCTCGCCGGGTTGCGACGGCGGGACGAACGGCGTGTAGTTGGCGAGCTTGACGAAGAACAGCCCGGCCACGACGACGAACAGCACGACGCCGACCTTGATCACCACGAGCACGCTCGTGAACATGCCGGAGATCTTCGTGCCGAGCACCGCCAGCACGGTGAGCGCGAGGACGATCAGGACGGCACCGACGTCCGGACTGGCCGCGTCGCCTGCGAGCCAGTCCGGCAGGTCGAGCAGCGACTGCAGGTAGGCCGACCAGCCGCGTGCCACGACAGCGGCACCGAGGGCCAGCTCCAGCACGAGGTCCCAGCCGATGATCCAGGCGACGAACTCGCCGAGGGTGGCGTAGGAGAACGTGTAGGCGCTGCCGGCGACGGGCACCGTCGAGGCGAGCTCGGCGTAGCAGAACGCGGCCAGGGCGCACGTCAGTCCGGCGAGCACGAACGACAGCACGATCGCGGGGCCGGCGTTGACGTGTGCCTGCTCGCCGGTGAGGACGAAGATGCCGGTGCCGATCATGACGCCGACGCCGAAGACCGTCAGGTCCCAGGCGCTGAGGTCCTTCTTCAGGCGGTGGTCGGGCTCGTCGGTCTCGGCGATCGACTGCTCGACGGACTTGGTGCGGAACAAGCTCACCGGACGATGCTGCCGCTCACCGCGTGAGCGCGCAAGCCGGGTCAGCCGGCAGTCAGCTCCGCACGCTCGGCGGCCTTGGCGATGTTGCGCTGCATCGAGCCGAAGATGATGCCGTGGAACGGGTAGATCGCCCACCAGTAGAGGTGCCCCAGCAGCCCGCGAGGATGGAAGAGGGCGCGATGGTGGAACGTGGTGGTGCCACCCTCGGTGGAGCCGACCTGCAGCTCGAGCCAGGCGAGGCCGGGCAGGCGCATCTCGGCGCGCAGCCGCAGGAACGTGGCGTCGTCGGTCTCCTCCACCCGCCAGAAGTCGAGGGCGTCACCGACGACCAGGTCCTTGGCGTCACGTCGTCCACGGCGTAGGCCGGGCCCGCCGACGATGCGGTCCAGGATGCCCCTGACCCACCAGGCGAGTGCCCAGGAGTACCAGCCGTTGCGTCCACCGATGCCCTCGATGACCGTCCACAGCGCCTGGGGGGAGGCGTCGACCTCGCGGGTCCGCTCGTCGGTGTAGAGCGAGCCGCCGGCCCAGTCGGGGTCGGAGGGGAGCGGGTCGGACGGCGCGCCCGCCGGTGTCGACGACGACCAGCGCGTCGGCACCTCGAGGTCCTGGATCCGGGTCAGCGCGAGCTCGACGGCTCGGTCGAAGCCGATCAGGCCCTCCGGAGGGTCGGGGACGTAGTCGCGGATGTCGTCGTCGGACGCCACGACGGTGTTGCGCAACGACTCCACGAGCGGGCGGGCGATCGACGCCGGGACGGGAGTGATGATCCCGACCCAGTGGCTCGACAGGCCGGGCGACAGCACCGGAACCGGGAGCACCCGTCGCCGGGCGAGCCCGGCGACCTCGGCGTAGCGCTGCATCATCTCCAGGTAGGTCAGCACGTCGGGCCCCCCGACGTCGAAGGCGCGGTTCACGTCGGACGGCATGTCCGCGGAGCCGACGAGGTAGCGCAGCACGTCGCGCACGGCGATGGGTTGGATGCGGGTGTGGACCCACCGTGGCGTGACCATGACAGGCAGGCGCTCGGTCAGGTAGCGCAGCATCTCGAAGGAGGCCGAGCCCGAGCCGATGACGATGACCGCCTGCAGCACCGTCGTCGGGACGCCGGACCCGAGCAGCACCTTGCCGACCTCGCGTCGCGACGCCAGGTGCTCGGACAGCTCCTCGCCCTCCGGATCCATGCCGCCGAGATACACGATGCGCGAGACGCCGGCTCGAGCGGCGGTGTCCGCGAAGCCCTGCGCCATGCGACGCTCGGTCTCGGCGAAGTCGTCGCCGCTGCCGATCGCGGGCAGCAGGTAGTAGAGGACGTCGACCCCCTCCATCGCCCGAGCCACGTCGTCCGGCTCGGTGGCGTCCCCCTGCGCGACGTCGACGCGGTCGGCCCACTCGTGCGCGCGGGCCTTGCGCTCGTCGCGGACGAGGACGCGGACGTCGTGGCCGGCGTCCAGGAGCTGGGGGACGAGACGACCGCCGACGTAGCCGGTGGCACCGGTGACCAGGGAGAGGGGCATGCCCCCAGTCTTGGCCGTCCGGACCCATCGCGCAGCCCGGCCGGGGTCAGACGTACCTCCCGTCGCTCATCCAGCGGCGACTCGGTCGATGTCCTCGTAGGCGTAGCGGTGCTCGAAGGGCAGGGGAGTGGCGGGGCGGCCGGTGGGGGTGGCCCAGCCGGCGTCGGGCACGCTGTCCGGCACGGGCCGCAGGCCGCCGTCGTTGCGCCGCACGAGTCGGTCGCCCACGACCGTCCCCAGGTAGTGGCCCCGGCAGTCCACGACGTCGTTGCCGTCGTCGGGACGCCAACCGATGCAGCGGCCCTCGGTGTCGAAGACGTGCGGGTCGTCCCAGGCGCGTCGGAACGCGATGACGTGTCCGTCGAGGTCGTAGAGGAACGAGCTCATCGTCTTCTCCTGCGGGTGCTGCTCGGCCGATCGTTGCGACGACAGTAGGACCAACGTCCCGTCGCGCGGAGCGAACTCGCCGAAAATGATCCGTTGGGACTAGTGGGGCCCGTGGGGGTGATGATGGAGCCATGAGCGACTCCCACCGCGAGGTCAGACTGGAACGTCTCGAGCAGGGTCACTACCGGGTCACCAACGCCCGCGGTGGCGTGATGGAGCTCGGTGACGGCTCGAACGAGGACTTCACCCCCGTCGAGCTGCTGCTCGCCGCCATCGCCGGCTGCACCGCCATCGACGTCGACCTGCTCACCACCAAGCGCACCGAGCCGGAACGCTTCGGCGTCACGTCGGGCGGCGAGAAGATCAGCGACGAGACCGGTCACCACATGAGCGACCTGCA
>JBQGDU010000004.1:0-2969 GCA_052039245.1 Aeromicrobium sp.
TTGCCGCCTGCGAACACCGGGAGTCCGGCGGCGCCGACGACGAGGTAGAGCAGCACGGCGAGTCCGCCGCGCCGCGAGCCCAGCACGGCACCGGCGAGCAGGACGCCGAACGTCTGGAGGGTGATGGGCACGATGCCGGCACCCACCGGGATGGCCGGCAGCAGCGCGCAGGCCGCGATCAGGGCGGCGAAGGCGGCGATGAGGGCGATGTCGGTGCTGGTGAAGCGGCGACGTGTGGAGGCGTTGGAGCTGGTCACGGGGATCCTTGGAACAAGACCTGAACGGCGTTCAGGTGAACGGTGTTCAGGTAGTCTGGCACAGGTCGGCTGCAGGGGTCGAGCGACGCAGGAGGGAGCACCGTGGCGAACTCGCTGGACGACGTGGTCTCCGGAGCACTGCGAGTGCTCGACGCGTTCGGGCTCGAGTTCTCCTCGATGCGACGAGTCGCCGGTGAGCTCGGTGTGCGACCGAGCGCTCTGTACCACCACGTCGCGGACAAGCAGACGCTCCTCGGGCTCATGGCCGCGCGCATCGTCGCCGAGGTCGAGGTGGACGACGACCTGCGGGGCACGGCCCACCGGCTGCGCGACGCGATGCTCGCGATCCGTGACGGCGCCGAGGTGGTGGCCACGGCGTCGGCGTTCCGGTTGGGGGTCTCCGACCTGGAGTCCGCGCTGGCGGATCGGTCGACCCCGGACGTCGCCCGGACACTGTTCCTCTACGTCGTCGGCCACACGCAGGCCACCCAGCTGCACCGGCAGGCCGCGACGGTGGGCATCGTCGACGTCGACCCCGACCTCGACGCGTCGTTCGGCCGGGGCCTGGAGATCATCCTGCGTTGAGGCGACCCGCCCAGGCTCCGCCGGTCGCGCGCCGACCCGCCTCTCGCCCGGTTCCCCGATTCCCATCAATTGATGGGAATCTCCCACTCACCACGGCTCGTAACCCGTGGTGAGTGGGGGAGAACAGCGGTGAGCTCCCTGGTTCCCATCAACTGATGGGAATCAGGGGTCAGCAGTGACTCACCAGCTCGCGTGCAGCGGTCGGCCCTCGTCGGAGCCGGCGGAGCTCTGCAGGCCGACGGTGGCGCGGTCGGCGAACTCGGCGAGGCTGCTCGCCCCGGCGTACGTGAAGCTGGAGCGGACGCCGGCCGTGATGGCGTCGACGAGGTCCTCGACGCCCGGCCGCTCGGGGTCCAGGGCCATGCGTGAGGTGGAGAGGCCCTCCTCGAACAGACCCAGGCGCGCCTTCTCGAAGCCGGCGGCGTCCTTGGTGCGGTTGGCCACCGCGCGGGCGCTCGCCATGCCGAACGACTCCTTGTAGGCACGCCCGTCAGCGCCGACCTTGAGGTCGCCCGGGCTCTCGTGGGTGCCGGCGAACCAGGAGCCGATCATGACGCTGCCCGCGCCCGCGGCGAGCGCGAGGGCGACGTCGCGCGGGTAGCGGACGCCGCCGTCGGCCCAGACGTGCGCGCCGAGCTCGGCAGCCGCCGCGGCGCAGTCGAGCACGGCGGAGAACTGGGGGCGGCCGACGCCGGTCATCATCCGGGTGGTGCACATCGCGCCGGGGCCGACGCCGACCTTCACCACGTCGGCACCGGCCTGGACGAGGTCGCGCACGCCCTCGGCGGTGACCACGTTGCCCGCCGCGACGGGGATCCGTCGGCCGGTGCGCTCGGCGTGCGCGTCGCGCACCTGCCGCACCACCGGGAGGGCATCAAGCATCTTGACCTGGTGGCCGTGCGCGGTGTCGACGACGAGCACGTCGATGCCGGTCTCCAGGAGCGCCTCGGCCTTGCCTCGGACGTCGCCGTTGATGCCGACGGCGGCACCCACGACGAGCGCGCCCGACGGGTCGACCGCGGGCGTGTAGATGGTGGAGCGCAGAGCGCTCTTGCGCGTGACCACGCCGGCCAGCAGGCCGGAGTCGACGACGGGCGCCACCGACACGTGCGACCCGGCCAGGAGGTTGAAGTACTCGCGCGGCTCCAGCCCGGCGTCGACGGTGAAGAGGTCCTCGCTCATGACGTCGCGCACCTGGGTGAACCGGTCCACCTCCGTGCCGTCGCTCTCGGTGACCACGCCCAGCGCCTTGCCCTCCTCGACGACGACGGCCGCACCGTGCGCGCGCTTGGGGATGAGGCTGAGCGTCTCCCCGATCGTCATGGACGGCGCCCCCGTCACCGGCGTCTCGTAGACGGTGTGGGCCGCCTTGACCCGAGCCACGGTGTCCGCCACGACGTCGACGGGGATGTCCTGCGGGATGATCGCGATGCCGCCGCGTCGCGCGATCGTCTCGGCCATGCGACGCCCCGAGATGGCCGTCATGTTCGCCACGACGAGCGGCAGAGTCGTGCCGGTGCCGTCGCTGGTGGACAGGTCGACGTCGAAGCGCGAGGAGACGTCGGAGCGCCCGGGCGCCATGAAGACGTCGTTGTAGGTGAGGTCGTGCGTGGGCTGCAGGCCGTTGAGGAACTTCACCCCGAAAGCGTACGGCGCTCAGCCCACGCGTCGGGTCTCGTCGGCGTTGCCGAGGTCGAGGAGGAACGCGACCCCGCACTGTCGGCACACGACGCGCTCGGTGTGCGCGTCCAGCACGTCCACCTCGGCCTCGCAGGTCTCGCACACGGGCAGTGGTCCGACGTCGACGTCGGCGAAGGAGCGCCACGGGAGCGGTCCGGTCATCGTCACCACCTCCACCGGACCACCGTACGGCCGGGCGACGACGATCCTGCGGAGATGTGCTCGATGAGTCCCGTCGGACGGACCCCGGGACGACTCGTGGACGGTAGTCTCCGTTGCGTGAACCCCACGCTCCGCAAGGCCGTCCGCGCTGTCGTCCTGGCCGGCAACACCCCGCTCGCCAGGGGCCGCGCGAGGCGAGCGATCGCCGCAGCGCCGCGACCGTTCAAGCTGGAGATCGGTGGGCTCACGCCCCGAGATGGCCGTCATGTTCGCCACGACGAGCGG
>JBQGDU010000005.1:0-3302 GCA_052039245.1 Aeromicrobium sp.
TCACGGCGCTCGACACGCACCTCAACGTCGCGGCAATGTAGTACGTCATCCAAGCCGGCAAGCAGCGGGAGTCGCTGGATGCCGACGACCTTGCGACTGGTGAGGGCTTCGACGTCTCGACGACAAGCACTCAGACGGAAACGGTGTCGGCTGGGTCGCAGGTGAAGTACGACCTGCTCGGCGAGATCACCGAGAAGACTCAGCTCACGCGGCGGACGGCGGCGGCGATCCTCGGTCGGATCAATCCGAACACCTTCGGGAAGTTCCGCCTCAATCCGGAGCGGTTCATCACGGAGGCCGCGCGTCTGATCAACGAGCAGAAGGCCACGGTGATCGTGGAGCACTTGGCGTACGACGCGCTCGAGGATCGGTTCGACTCCGCGATCTTCACCGAGAACCAGAGCGCGCAGGACTTCTCGAAGGCGGGGGAGAAGTTGAAGAAGCACGTCCACGACTACGTCGTCACGGACTCGAAGGTCGAGCGCGACTTCGTGACCGAGCTGGACACGAGCACCGATGTTGCCGTCTACGCCAAGCTGCCGCGCGGGTTCTTCATTCCGACGCCGGTCGGCGACTACAACCCTGACTGGGCGATCGCCTTCACCGAGGGGGCCGTGAAGCACGTGTACTTCGTGGCCGAGACGAAGGGCTCCTTGTCGACCCTGCAGCTGAAGGGTGTCGAGGACGCGAAGATCGAGTGCGCACGGAAGTTCTTCGCCGAGGTCAACCAGAAGTTCGAGGGCCAGGTGAAGTACGACGTCGCCGACAGCTACTCCAAGCTGATGGAACTAGCCGCCAGAGCCCCCAGGAGCCGGACTCGCTCCAGCGGTCGCGAAAGGAGCCCGTCGACGGTCAACCGGGTGGGCTCGTCCCCGGTGTCCTGCGTCGCCGATCGCGTCGCACGCTCGATCCGTCATGCCCTCGACGTCTCGTCACGCCCGCACGCCAGAACCCGAGGCGACGTGGTCAGGGGGCGACAGGCTCGCTCGGGGCCGTCGAGCCGACGACCCGCGCCGGCGAGGCCGAGACGACGGCGTGAGGGGCGACGTCACGCACGACGAGCGCGTTGGCACCGATGACGGCTCCGTCCCCGATCGTCACACCGGCAGCGACGACCGCGTGGGTGCCGATGAAGACGTCATCGCCCACGACGGTGTGCCGCGGCGGACCGTCGTGCGCCTGCGGGCCGACGACCGAGCCCAGGTGCAGCCGACAGTTGCGCCCGATCGTGACGTAGGCGCCGACCCCGACACCGATCGAGTGCACGACGTAGAGCCCGGGGCCGATCTTCGCCAGCGGGTTGATCTCCGCACCCGCCACCTTCATCGAGCGGGCGCGCAGCAGCCAGGAGATCGGGGAGAACGGCGTACCCACCAGGGCATGCGCGAACCGGTAGTGGAAGACGGCCCGCACGTTGGGGCTGATGATCGCCTTGACGATCGCCCGACCCCAGAAGTAGCCGGCGGAGGCCTTGCGGAAGTTCTGGTGCGTGGTGGCCTCGAGGTCGGCGCGCAGCAGCTGCCACACCGTCATTCCCGCCGCGGGGCCGTCCACGTCCGTCACGACGTGAGACCGCCGTCGACCACCAGGACGTGCCCGGTGAGGTAGGTGTTGTCGGGGTCGGTGAGGAACTGGCACGCCCGCGCGATGTCGGCCGGCTCGCCGAGGCGTCCGGCGGGGGTGCGGCGTTCGATCTGGCCGAGCTGCTGCTCGTCGAGCCCGTGACTCATCTCGGTGCGCAGGTAGCCGGGCGCGATGCCGTTGACGACGATGCCGCGCGAGCCCAGCTCCCGCGCGAGGGAGCGGGTGAGCCCGTCGAGAGCGGCCTTCGTGGCGCTGTAGACACCGAGTCCGCGGTAGCCCGAACGGCCGACGATGGAGGAGATGTTGACGATGTGGCCCGAGCGTTGCACCAGCATGCGGCGGCTCACCGCCCGGGTGACGTACAGGGTGCCCTTGACGTTGAGGTCGACGACGATGTCGACGTCGTCGTCCGCCGCGACCGCGAGGATGCCGTCACGTGCCACCCCGGCGTTGTTGATCAGGACGTCGATGCGACCCCACCGCTCCAGGACGGCGTCGACGAACGCCTTGGCGTCGTCGGGGCTGGAGAGGTCGGCCGGGACGAACAGGAAGTCCCCCGGTCGATCGGCCGCCCACGCGGCGGTCTGCTCCGTGGCCGAGCGCGAGCACGTGGCGACGCGGTCGCCGCTCGCGAGGTAGGACTCGACGATGCCGGCCCCCAATCCACGGCTGCCCCCCGTCACCACCACGACTCTCGACTCATGTGTCATCGCTGTTCCTCCTGACGATCTTGCCCCCGACGGTGTGCACCTCTTCGACGAGCGTCACGCGACGTGGCCGGGCGGCGGCCGGCAGGTCGGCGCACGCCTCGCGGATGCCGGCGCGCAGCTCGTCGTGGTCGACGCCGGCCTCCGGCACGACCTCGGCCGCGACGATGGAACCGGTCATGGGGTTGGGCCGGGCGAAGACGCGGACCACCGCGACGCCCGGCACGCGACCCACACGGTCCTCCACCGGCAACGGATGGACCTTGACGACGCCGACGTTGATGACCTCCGACGACCGTCCGCGGAACTCGACGCGACCGTCGACGACCTCCACGAGGTCCCCGGTGGGACGCCAGGCGTCGGGATCGACCTCCGGCTCGCCGTGATAGCCGAGCATGCCGATGCGCGAACGCACCCACAGCTCGCCGTCGACGATCTTGAGTGCGACGTCCGCGTCGTCACCGCGCTCGAGGACCGACGCGGACAACCCGGCCCGTCCGTCGCGGACCGAACCCGTGGAGCCGAACTCCGACGCGGCGTAGACCTGGGAGACGCTGGCGTCGGGGAAGGCGTCGCGCACCGCGCCGAGCACGGCGCCGGGGACGGCCTCACCGCCCATCGTGATCTGCTGCAGCGGCGGGACCGGGCCGCCGTCGGCCACCATCTCGGCCACCAGGAACCGCCAGTAGGTGGGCGTGGCACTGGCGTGGGTGACGCCGAGCTCGCGCAGCGCCCGCAGGCCGGCCTTGGGGCGACGCGGCGCGGGGGCGACGAGCGTGGCGCCCGCGGCGAAGACGTGCAACAGCACCTGCAGGCCCGCGAACTGGTGCAGACCGTACGCGAGCAGCCAGCGCTGGTCCGACGCCGGCTGGACGCGGGCGACGGAACGCACGAGGCGCGTCCAGTCGTGCCGCACACCGCGCGGCGCACCGGTGGTGCCGGTCGTGAGCACGAGATGGGGGCGCGTCTCCGCCACGTCGACGACGGCCGGCTCGTGGGCCAGGACGTCGT
>JBQGDU010000006.1:0-3287 GCA_052039245.1 Aeromicrobium sp.
GGTGGGGGGCTCCCCCGAGCTGGTGGGCCCCCCCCGCCCGGGGGGGGGCGCCTTCATGTGTTCGCGTGTGGGGGGGGGGGGGGGGGGCCCCGCCCCCCCCCCACCCCTCCCCGTCCTGGCAACTCCCCCGCAACCCGACATGACCCAGTCTGTGCGCTGCGACACAATGCAGACGTACCCCCACCGAGGAGTGAGAGAGCAGATGAGCGACCAGGGAATCAGCAACCTGTCCACCGAGGACCGCCGGTTCGAGCCCCCGGCCGACCTGGCCGCCGAGGCCAACGTGACCGCCGAGACCTGTCGGCAGGCCGATGACGACCGCCTCGCCTTCTGGGCCGACGCTGCGCGGCGGTTGGACTGGGGCACCGACTTCTCCGAGGTGCTGGACTGGAGCAACCCGCCGTTCGCGAAGTGGTTCGCCGACGGGAAGCTGAACGTCGCCTACAACTGCGTGGACCGGCACGTGGAGGCCGGTCACGGCGATCGCGTGGCGCTGCACTTCGTCGGCGAGCCGGGCGATACCCGCGACATCACCTACGCCGACCTGAAGGACGAGGTCTCTCGCGCCGCCAACGCACTGACCGACCTCGGGATCAGTGCCGGCGACCGTGTCGCCATCTACATGCCGATGATCCCCGAGACGGTCGTCGCGATGCTCGCGTGCGCCCGACTGGGCGCGCCGCACACCGTCGTCTTCGGCGGGTTCTCCTCCGACGCGCTCGCCAGCCGGGTCGACGACTGCGGCGCCAAGGTGATCATCACGGCCGACGGCGGCTACCGCCGGGGCAACCCGTCCAGCCTGAAGCCCGCCGTCGACGAGGCGGTCGCCAAGCTCGGCGACGACTCCCCCGTCGAGCACGTGCTCGTGGTCCGCCGTACAGGCCAGTTGGATGGCCAGGAGGTCGAGACGGTCGACGGTCGCGACGTGTGGTGGCACGACGTCGTCGACTCCGCGTCGCCCGACCACACGCCGGAGCAGTTCGACGCCGAGCACCCCCTGTTCGTCATGTACACCTCGGGCACCACCGGCAAGCCCAAGGGCATCCTGCACACCTCCGGCGGCTACCTGACCCAGGCGGCCTACACCTTCTGGGCGACGTTCGACCACAAGCCCGAGGACGTCTACTGGTGCACCGCCGACGTCGGCTGGATCACCGGACACTCCTACATCACCTACGGACCGACGGCGGCCGGCGCCACCCAGGTGCTGTACGAGGGGACGCCGGACACCCCGCACAAGGGCCGCTGGTGGGAGATCGTGGCCGACAAGGGCGTGACGCTCTTCTACACCGCACCCACCGCCATCCGCACCAGCATGAAGTGGGGCGAGCAGATCCCTGCCGAGCACGACCTGTCCAGCCTGCGCATCCTCGGCACGGTGGGCGAGTCGATCAACCCCGAGGCCTACGTCTGGTACCGCGAGAACATCGGCGGCGGCCGCACCCCCATCGTCGACACCTGGTGGCAGACCGAGACCGGCGCCCACATGATCACGCCGCTGCCGGGCGTCACCACCGCCAAGCCCGGCTCCGCGCAGACCCCGTTCCCCGGCATCAGCGCCGAGGTCGTCGACGACGCCGGCAACCCGGTCGGCAACGGCGAGGGCGGCTACCTCGTGCTCACCGAGCCGTGGCCGTCCATGCTGCGCACCATCTGGGGCGACGACGAACGCTTCAAGGAGACGTACTGGAAGCGCTTTGAGTCCCAGGGCTACTACTTCGCCGGCGACGGGGCCAAGAAGGACGACGACGGCGACATCTGGCTGCTCGGCCGCGTCGACGACGTCATGAACGTCTCGGGCCACCGCCTCTCCACCACCGAGATCGAGTCCGCACTCGTCTCCCACCCCAAGGTGGCGGAGGCCGCCGTCGTGGGTGCCGCGGACGAGACCACCGGTCAGGCCGTGTGCGCGTTCGTCATCCTGCGCGAGTCCGCCGGCGACGGCGGGGAGGACGTGGTCCAGGAGCTGCGCAACCACGTCGGCAAGGAGATCGGCCCGATCGCCAAACCACGCCAGATCATGGTCGTGCCGGAGCTGCCCAAGACCCGCTCCGGCAAGATCATGCGCCGCCTGCTGCGCGACGTCGCCGAGAACCGGGAGGTCGGCGACGCCTCCACCCTCGCCGACTCCTCCGTCATGGACCTCATCTCCTCCGGCATGCAGGACACCAAGAACCAGGAGGACTGACCGCTCCGTCCTCCTTCCCGCTGAGCCCGTCCCCCGTCCGCGGGGGCCGGCTCAGCGGGTTCGGAGCGACCGCGCCGGGCGGCGAGGAGGCGCACGTCACGACAACGGATAGAGTCGCGGACATGAGTCAGCAGTACGACGACCCGACCATCGGCAAGATCGTCGCCGACATCACGCGCGACCTCAACGTGATCGTCCAGCACCAGGTCGACCACGCCAAGCGGGAGGTGATCGGCAGCGCCAAGGTCGGGGGGATCGGCGCCGCGATGTTCCTCGTCGCCGGGTTCCTCGGCCTGCTCGTCATCATCTTCGTCTCCGCCGGGCTGGCTCACCTCATCTCGATGACCGGCCTGCACCTCGCGTGGAGCTACTTCATCGTCGCCGGACTGTACGTGCTGCTCGCCGTCGTCCTCGTCCTCGTGGGCATGCGGCTCATCAAGAGGGTCAGGGCGCCCCAGAAGACCATCGAGACGGCCAAGCAGATCCCGGCCGCGCTGAAGGGACAGTCGCCGTCGCAGGGCCGCCGCAGCGAGGGCCGCGCCGTGCCTGCGGGCTCGGCCGACTGACGACGCAGAGCCGTCAGCGGCGCAGGACTCGCGCCCCGAAGCCGAGCACCGCCGCCACACCACCGACGACGACGGCCACGAGGGTCCAGTCCTCGAAGGACGCGACGGCCCTCGCGAGCAGGAGCTCCTGCATCGTGTCGGCCAGCTCCCCGGCCGCGGGATCGCTCCTGAGCAGCGCGAGGACCCCGTCTCCGGTGAAGACCATGTAGCCCACGCCGACCGACGCGACGCCGAGACCCCACCAGCCCAGTGCGGTGCCTCGACGCCGGGCCACCAGCAGGGACCCGACGGTGGCCAACGCGGCCACCCCGACCCCGGCGATCGCTCGCGCGGGCGTCTCGCGCACGGCCTCGATCGCCTCCGGCTGCGCCTCGCGGCTCACCGGCACGAGCAGCTCGCCCGGCACCTCGGGAGCACCGGGGACCTGGGCGAGGAGGTCGTCGCCCACCAGCGCGACGAAGGGTGCCAGGTCGATCACGATGCGCTCCTCCTGCGCGTCACCGAAGGTCGCCCGGTGGGAGGAGCGCTGACTC
>JBQGDU010000007.1:0-2728 GCA_052039245.1 Aeromicrobium sp.
AACGCCTCGGTGACGGCCGACGCCACCCGCCGGGTGGTGGCGAACAACGGCTCGACGAGGTCGTCGGGCAGGTCCACGAGGGTGTCGACGTGCCGCCGCGGCACGAGCAGCACGTGTCCCTTGAAGACCGGACGCACGTCGAGGAACCCGACGACGTCCGACTCGTCCAGCACGACGTCCGCCGGGGCGTCCCCGGCGACGATGCGGCAGAACAGGCAGGCCATGCACCGATCACACCACGGACCGGGGACTCCCGCGGGGGCTGTAACCTCATCGGGTGGCCACGACCGATTTTCCCGCGCAGCTGAAGGAGCTCGGCGCCACGCTCGCGTCCGTCGAGAACGTGCTCGATCTCGACGCGATGCGCGCCGAGATCGCCGACCTGCAGGAGCAGGTCGGTGCCCCTGACCTGTGGGACGACCAGGCCAACGCGCAGCGCGTCACCGGCCGGCTCTCCGCCCTGCAGGCCGAGCTCGAGCGGGTGGAGAGCCTGCGGCAGCGCCTTGACGACCTCGAGGTCCTGGTGGAGCTGGCCGAGGAGGAGGGCGACGCCGACTCGATCACCGAGGCGGAGACCGAGCTGGGCCGCCTGCACCAGGCCATCGAGTCCCTCGAGGTCCGCACCCTGCTGTCCGGTGAGTACGACGAGCGCGACGCCATCGTCACGATCCGCTCCGGCGCCGGTGGCGACGACGCCACCGACTTCGCCGAGATGCTGCAGCGCATGTACTCGCGCTGGGCCGAGCGGCACAAGTACGTCTTCGAGGTCTACGACACGTCGTGGGCCGAGGGTGCCGGCATCAAGTCCGCCACCTTCGCCATCAAGGCGCCGTACGCGTACGGCACCCTCTCGGTGGAGTCCGGTACCCACCGGCTGGTGCGCATCTCCCCGTTCGACAACCAGGGGCGCCGGCAGACGTCGTTCGCGGCGGTCGAGGTCGTCCCCGTGCTCGAGCAGACCGACGAGATCGACCTCCCGGAGGACGAGGTCCGCGTCGACGTCTACCGCTCGTCCGGTCCTGGCGGGCAGAGCGTCAACACCACCGACTCCGCCGTGCGTCTCACGCACATCCCCACGGGCGTCGTGGTGAGCTGCCAGAACGAGAAGAGCCAGCTGCAGAACAAGGCCAGCGCCATGGTCATCCTCAAGGCCAAGCTGCTCGCGCTGAAGAAGGCCGAGGAGCGTGCCCAGCTCGACGAGCTCCGCGGCGATGTCGCGGCCTCCTGGGGCGACCAGATGCGCAACTACGTGCTGAACCCGTACCAGCTGGTCAAGGACCTGCGCACCGAGCACGAGACCGGCAACACCCAGGCCGTGCTCGACGGCGAGATCGACGACTTCATCGAGGCCGGCATCCGCTGGCGTCGAGGAGCAGAGACCGACTCGGCCTGACCAGGCTCACATCCGGGGCTACTGCCTCGTCGTAGGGGTGTGAACACCAGAACACGTCGCACCATCCTGCTGGTCACCGCCGTGATCGGCCTGTACGTCGGACTGTGGGCCGCGGCCCTGCCACGCTCCTTCTACGACTCGTTCCCGGGCCTCGGGTCGGTGTGGGTCGCCGTCGACGGCCCCTTCAACGAACACCTCGTCAGAGACGTCGGAGCGCTCTATGTCGCCCTGGCCGCGGCGAGCATCGTGTCGGCCGTCAGCTCTCGTGCCGACGGTGGACGGGCCGTCGGCACGGCCTGGCTCGTCTTCTCGATACCGCACCTGGCCTATCACCTCGGCCACCTCGACGGGTTCGCGGTACGCGACGTCGTGGGCCAGGTGGTCTCGCTGAGCACCACCGTCGTCTTGGCGGTGCCGCTGATCCTCCCGCCGCGAAGGCATCCTTCGGCGCAGCACGAGCGGAGTGGACGATGAGGATGGCCGTCGCCGGGGGCACCGGTCTCGTCGGAGGCCACGTCGTCGAGCTGGCCCGTGCCGACGGACACCAGGTCGTGATCCTGAGCCGTGACCCTGCCGCCTTTGCTGCGCGTGCGCCGCATCTGGCCAGGCGATTTCATTTCGTCGCGGGTGACGTATGCGACTTTATCGCGCCGCCCGGCGACTTTACCCATGTCATCCACGCCGCGACCGATGCCAGTGCCTATTTGAACGCCCATGATCCGCGGCGCATGTTCGATACGATCGTCACCGGCACGCGCCGCGCACTCGACCTTGCGGTCGAGCGCGGGGCAGGGCGCCTGCTGTTCCTGAGTTCGGGCGCGGTCTATGGTGCGCAGCCGCAGGATGTCGCGCATGTCGGAGAGGACTGGACCGGCGGCCCCGATCCGCGCGATCCGAAATCCGCCTATGGCGAGGGCAAGCGCGCCGCCGAACTGCTGTGCGCCATCTACGGCAAACAATTCGGCATCGACGTCGTGACGTCGCGCATCTTCGCGCTCCTCGGGCCGCTGCTGTCGCTCGATATTCATTTCGCGGCGGGGAATTTCATCCGCGATGCGATGGCGGGACGGGCGATCCGTATCGAAAGTGCGGGCACCGCGGTGCGATCCTATCTCTATGCCGCCGACCTCACCGCCTGGCTGTGGCTGATGCTGCTGCGTGCGCCGCGCGGCGCGACTTGGAACATGGGGTCCGAAGAAGCGGTGTCGATCGCCGATCTTGCGCGCCGTACCGCCGCGCTGCTCGGCGGACCCGGGGTCGAAGTGCTGGGACGCGAGGACGCGGGCTGGAACCCCGGCCGCTATTTACCCAACACCGCGCGCGTTCGCGAACGGC
>JBQGDU010000008.1:0-2096 GCA_052039245.1 Aeromicrobium sp.
CCGCACTCGGCGTCGAGGTCGTAGGCGGCGAACAGCGGCACGACGGCGAGGCCCTGCATCGCGAGCCCGAGGTTGTTGCGGATCAGGGTGGCGAGCCGGTTGGCCTTGCCGTCCGTGGACAGCGTGGCGCCCTCGATCTTCTCGTAGTGCTCCAGCTCCACCTGGAACAGGCGCGTCATCTCCACGGCGATCCCGGCGGTACCTGCGATGCCCACGCAGGAGTACTCGTCGGTCGGGAAGACCTTCTGGATGTCGCGCTGGGCGATGACGTTGCCCATCGTGGCCCGGCGGTCCCCCGCCATCACGACGCCACCGGCGAAGGTGGCGGCCACGATGGTGGTGCCGTGCGTGATGCCGGCCAGCTCACCGGATGCGGCCTGGCGCGCGCCCGGCAACATCTCGGGTGCCTGCGTGGCGAGGAAGTCGGCGAAGGAGGACCCGCCCACGGAGCGGAAGCTCTCGGGCAGCATCGGCGGGTTGCTCACTGGCCACCCTTCTGCACGAAGCTGCGCACGAACTCCTCGGCGTTCTCCTCCAGCACGTCGTCGATGTCGCCGAGGATGGAGTCGACGTCGTCGTCGAGCTTCTCCTTGCGCTCGGCATCGACCTCGGTGGTCTCGACCTGATCCTCCTCGTCGGAGGACTTCCGGGTGCTCTTCTGCTGGTGCTCGGGCATGTCTCCAGCCTAGGGCATTCCGGCCAATCCACGCGGTCGTCCGGAGCGGTCGCCGGCACGGTGAGGACGTGTCAGTGTGGCGTCATGTCGATCCGACGAAGCATCGCTGCCCAGGTGATGCTGGACGCCCTCGACGTTCGGCAGCTGGCCGAGTTCTACCGCGAGCTCCTGGGTTACACCTACCGGTCGGGCGACGAGTCCGGCGACCACGACTGGCTGGTCCTGCGACCTGACGACGGACCGGGCTTCCAGCTGGCCTTCCAGGAGGTGGGCGAGCAGCCGCCGTCCACCTGGCCGGATGCCCGGATCCCCCAGCAGCTGCACCTGGACCTGACGGTGCCCACAGCCGACGACCTCGCAGCCGAGCACGAGCGGGTGCTGTCGCTCGGTGGCGAGGTGCTGGAGGACCGCTTCGACGATCCGGAGGAGCCGCTGTACGTGTTTGCGGACCCGGCCGGACATCCCTTCTGCATCTTCCCCCTGCAGGAGGACGTCGCGCGCTGACGGGCTCAGCGCTCGAGTGTCTCGGCCCCGGCTGCCTCGTGCAACGCCGCGAGAGCCGTCGCCACGAGAGGCTGGGCCCGGCTGCCTCGCCGCACGCTGGTCAGGACGTGCCGCGACGGCGCGGGCTCTCCGCTGAGCGGGACACGGACGATGCCGTAACCGTCGGGCAACCGGGCCAGCCGAGGGACCAGCGCCACCCCGAGACCGGCACCGACGAGCGCGGCCCCGGTCTGCCACTCGGCGGCCTCGTGGGCGATCCGGGGCGAGAACCCCGCCTGAGCGCACGCGGTGCGAACGAGACCGTGGTGCGGACGACCGGGGCGGTCGAGGATCCACGGCTCGTCGGCGGCGTCGGTCAGCTGCACGGAGTCCTGCGTCGCCAGCGGGTGGCCGTCGTGGACCAGCAGGTCGAGCGGGTCGTCCAGGAGCGGGCGCTGGTCGAACCGCAGATCGTCGTTCGGGGGCAGGGCGCCGGTGGCCACGGCCACCGCGACGTCGGCCTGCTCGGTGAGCAGCAGGTCGAAGCACTCCTGCGGGTCGGCCTCGATGATCCGCACGGTGCAGTGCGGGAAGCGATCGCGCACCGCGGCGGCCGCGGCCGGCAGGAGCGCCGCCGCTGCCGTGGAGAAGCCGCAGAGCCGGAGCATGCTGCCGGCCTGCCCCCCGGCGTCCACGAGCTCGCCACGCACCTCCTCCCAGCGGGCGGAGAGCTCGTCCGACCGACGCAGGAGCAGCTCGGCGGCGGCCGTGAGTCGGACGCCTCGGCCGACCGGCTCCAGGAGCGGGACCTCCAGGTCGCGGGCGAGCGTCCGGAGCTGGTGGGAGACGGCGGAGGGAGTGTAGCTGAGCGCAGCGGCGGCGGCCGTGACGGTGCCGCGTTCGGCGACGACCCTGAGCACTTGGATCCGACGATCGA
>JBQGDU010000009.1:0-2692 GCA_052039245.1 Aeromicrobium sp.
TGGCCGAGCGTGGCCACCAGGTGGACGTGCTGGAGGCATCCGACCGACCTGGCGGTCAGGTCCGGCTCGCCGCGACGTCTGCGCGGCGACGTGACCTGGTCGGCATCGTGGACTGGCGGGTCTCGGAGTCCGAGATCGCCGGTGCGCAGCTGCACCTCAACACCTTCGCCGAGGCCGACGACGTGCTGGCACTCGACCCCGACCTCGTGGTGATCGCCACCGGTGGCGTGCCGAACCGCAGCTTCCTCACCGAGGGCCACCAGCTCGTCGACGACACGTGGGACGTCATGGACGGCTCGTTGCGCCCGGGCGGCGAGGTGCTCGTCTACGACGACAACGGGGCGGAACCTGCCCTCGACGCCACCGAGCTCCTGGCTCTCGGCGGCGCCGCGGTCCGCTACGTGACGCCGGAACGGACGGTCGGCCCCCTCGTCGGGAGCATGAACTCCCCCGCCTACCTGCGGACCCTCGCCGAGCACGAGGTCGACGTCGTGCTCGCGAGCCGACTGGTGTCGGTGACCCGCCGGGACGGGCGCCTCGTCGCCCGACTCCGGCACGAGTACGCGGACCTCGAGGTGGAGCACGTGGTGGACCGTGTGGTCGTCGAGCACGGGACGCTGCCCAACGACGAGCTGTACTCCAGCCTGGTGCCGGGCTCCAGCAACCTCGGCGAGGTGGACCAGGACGCCCTGCTCGCGGGACGGCCGCAGGCGCTCCGTCCGCACCCGGAGGGCCGCTACCAGCTCTTCCGCATCGGCGACGCCGTCGCCAGCAGGAACATCCACGCCGCGATCCTCGACGCGCTCCGACTCTGCCACCCGCTCTGACCAGGAGGTTCTCATGACCGTTCTCACCGATCCGGGCAGGACCACGGGATGGAGCCTGGACGCGCGCTACTACGTCGACCCGGAGGTGTACGAGCTCGACCTCGCGGCGATCTTCGGCCGGGAGTGGATCTTCGTGGCCACCGAGGCCGAGGTCCGTGAGCCGGGCGACTACGTCACGGTCGACGTCGGCCGCTGGTCGGTGATCATCGTCCGCGGCGACGACGGCGAGGTCCACGCCCTGCACAACGTGTGCCGGCACCGCGGGTCGCGCGTGCTCGCGGAGTCTCGAGGCTCCGTCGGCAACCTGGTGTGCGGCTACCACCAGTGGACCTACGCCACGGACGGTCGGCTGCTGCACGCCGGTCAGCAGCCCAGCACCTTCGACAAGAGCTGCTTCGGCCTCAAGCGGGTGGCGGTGCGTCGGGTGGGCGGGTTGATCCACGTGTGTCTCGCCGCCGACCCGTCCGACGACTTCGAGGACGTCGCCCGCCGGATCGAGCCCTACCTGGCCCCGCACCGGCTCGACCGGACCAAGGTGGCCGCTCAGCGCGACGTCGTCGAGCACGCCAACTGGAAGCTCGTGATGGAGAACAACCGCGAGTGCTACCACTGCGAGGGCGCGCACCCCGAGCTCACCTGCACGTTCTTCCCGACGTACGGGTACGCCACCGAGGACGTCCCGCCGCGCCTGCTGCCCGCCCACGCCCGGTTCCTGCGTGCCGAGGCGGAGCTGCGCCGTGCCTGCGAGGAGCGCGGCCTGCCGCACGCGCTGATCGAGGAGCTGCACGGACGCCCGGCCGGTTTCCGCATCGCCCGGGAGGCGCTCGACGGCGCGGGTGAGTCCTACACCCGCGACGGCAGCGCAGCGTGCCGTCGTCTGCTCGGTGACCTCGACACCCCGCGGCTGGGCCGGCTGAGCCTGCACCACCAGCCCAGCTCGTGGTTCCACTTCCTCGCCGACCACGCCGTGACCTTCGCCGTGCTGCCGCTCGCAGCGGACCGCACCCTGGTCCGGACCACGTGGCTGGTGCACGAGGACGCCCAGGAGGGCGTCGACTACGACCTCGACACGCTCACCGAGGTGTGGGTGGCGACCAACCAACAGGACGCCGCGCTGGTGGAGCGAGCGCAGGCCGGCGTCAGCAGTCCCGCGTACGAGCCCGGCCCCTACTCACCCCAGGAGTACCAGGTGGACGCCTTCGTCACCTGGTACCACGAGCGGATCACGGAGTACCTGCGATGACCGACATGCTCACCACCGCGCCCACCGGCCTGCCACAGGGCCCCGCTGCACAGGCCACTGGGCCGACCACTGAGCCGACCGGCGCGCACGGCCCTCAGGGCGCGACGCCCGCGGGCCCTGCACCGACTCTCGACCATCTCGACGGCCCCCTGCTGTGCGTCGCCGTGACCGAGGAGACGCACGACGTCAGGAGCCTCACCTTCGCGGTCCCCGACGGTGTCCCGCTGGCCTTCGAGGCCGGCCAGTACCTGACGATCGGTCTCGACGTGGCGGGTGAGTGGACCGAGCGCTGCTACACCATCTCCTCATGCCCCAGCGACGGTCGGGAGCTGACCGTGACCGTCAAGCGGGTCCCCGGAGGCCCGGTCTCGAACCTCGTGCACGACACGATCGGTGTGGGCGACGCCGTCTGGGCCCGCGGTCCACTCGGCGAGTTCGGGGCCCGCTTCGACGTGGCCAGACCGGCGCTCCTGCTCAGTGCCGGCAGCGGCGTCACGCCGGTGATGTCGATGCTGCGCTGGGCCTGCGCCGCGGACGACGGGCCGGCCCCGGACCTCGCGTTCCTGCACAGCGCCCGGACCCCGGCCGACGTGGCCTTCCGCCACGAGCTCGACGTGCTGGG
>JBQGDU010000010.1:0-1569 GCA_052039245.1 Aeromicrobium sp.
GGCGACGGTTCCGAGGTCGAGGCCCGGGTGGTCGCCGACGTCGACGTGTCGGCGGCCGGTCCGGTCGAGGTCGAGAGCGAGCACCTCCAGCTGGCCTTCGGCGAGTGCTTCCAGAGTCTCCTCGACTCCCACGTGAAGCGACGTGCCACTGTCCAGACGGCCCGCGATCTGCCCCCGAAGGCCGTCCAGCTGTCGGCGGACGGCCTCTCGCGCGGCACGTTCGACGTCGCCGCGCAGTCCCTGCGGGGACTGCGTGTGCCCGACAAGGAAGGACACCGAGGACTCGTGCGTCAGCAGCGGCCCCGGGTCCGGCAGGGGCTCCCACTCCACGAGCGGGACGACGGGGGTCATCGGCAGCACCTCGTCCACGACGACGCCCTGAGCCGTGGCCACCACGTAGCGGCTACTCGGGCCGAGCGTCGTGACCGGTTCGGCCATCCGGCCCCGGACGTGCTCCACCGCGCCGGGCGAGGCGCCGAGCTCGTCGAGGTCCAGCCCGATGCTCTGGGCCAGCGTCCTCAGGGCGCGAGATCCCACCTGGTTCGCCAGGCTCACGTCGGCGAGCACCGTGGCGAACGGACCGGGACGGTCGTACACGGAGTTCCACGAAAGGCTCATGCCTGGACTGTTCCCGTCACCGGCAGGGCTCAAACAGCGGGCACGGATGCCGAGGCGCTGTGACACCCGGACCGGTGCCGCACGGTGCACGCGTGGCCCCTGGTTCAGGCCACACCTCGGGGTCCAACCCAGCGCTCTCGGCCGCCTCGTTCCGCAGGCCGGAGGTGGCAGCCAGGCTCAGCCGGCGTCGAGGACGCGACCTTCGACGTCGGCGGTGAGGGAGTACGAGCCGTAGTCGCCGGAGAGGCGGACCATGACGCGCACCGGCGCGCCGTCCTCTACGAGAGACCGGCGGACGCCGATGTGCTGGATGTTGCCGTCGAGCTCGTCCTCGCTCATCCCAGAACGTTCCACCGCCTCGTCGTAGAGCGTCGGCAGAATGCCCCAGTCGACGTCACTCACGTCGAGCTCCTCGTCCGGCTCGGGCTGGATCGTGGCCGGACCCTGCCGGTCGGCACTCGTGGCCCGCGCCAGCCAGTCGTCGTAGGCCGCACGCCCCGGGCGGACCGGGGCGGTCACGCGCACGTAGCCGTCGTAGACCAGGACCTCCGTGACCGTGCCGTGGCCGGACTCCCGCACGAACGCGTCGACGGCGTCGGACGCTCGGCCCTCCCCCGCGAGGTAGGAGGTCGCGTCGGAGCCGGTGAGGGCCGACCTCACGCCCAGCGCGACGTCGTCGCGGTGCTGCCACGTCGTGGCGCCGAGCCCCACCGAGGCCAGCAGGAGGTAGACGACGATGCGCAGGGGGCGACCACGACGACCGACCGGGACGAGCGGTGCTCGGCGACCCGGCACCCTGACGCCCGGCTCGGGAAGCCAGCGCGG
Organism: Aeromicrobium sp.; assembly: GCA_052039245.1. Lineage (GTDB taxonomy): Bacteria > Actinomycetota > Actinomycetes > Propionibacteriales > Nocardioidaceae > Aeromicrobium. The sequence continues at coordinate 1,444 of JBQGDU010000010.1, forward strand.
GGCATCGGCGCGCCTGCCGGCGCGCACCGGCACGGACTCGTGGGAGAGGATCGCGACGTCGGCGACGTCGGCACCGAGCCGGGCGACGGTCAGGGCGGTGCCCGGCCGACGCTCTAACATCCGCGA
>JBQGDU010000011.1:0-4703 GCA_052039245.1 Aeromicrobium sp.
GGCTGCGGGAAGTCGACGCTGCTGCGGATGATCGTGGGCCTGGAGGACATCACGTCCGGCGACATGATCATCGGTGGTGAACGCGTCAACGACCTCGCCCCGCGTGACCGCAACCTGTCGATGGTCTTCCAGAACTACGCGCTCTACCCGCACCTGACGGTCTACGAGAACATCGCGTTCCCGCTGCGTCTGCAGGGCATGAAGAACTCCGAGGTCGACGCCAAGGTCAAGGAGGCCAGCGCCACGCTCGACCTCGACGAGCACCTGCAGCGCAAGCCCGCCAACCTCTCCGGTGGTCAGCGCCAGCGCGTCGCGATGGGCCGGGCCATCGTCCGCGACGCCAAGGCGTTCCTGTTCGACGAGCCGCTGTCCAACCTCGACGCGAAGCTGCGCGGTCAGATGCGCACCGAGATCGCCCGGCTGCAGAAGAAGCTCGGCATCACCACCGTGTACGTCACGCACGACCAGACCGAGGCGATGACGCTGGGTGATCGGGTCGCGGTGATGAAGCGTGGTGTGCTGCAGCAGCTGGCCAGCCCAAGAGAGCTGTACGAGCAGCCGGTCAACCTGTTCGTCGCCGGCTTCATCGGCTCCCCGCCGATGAACTTCCTGCCTGCTGAGGTGGCCGACGGCAAGGTCACCCTGCCGTTCGGCACGTTCGACCTCCCGGCGGAGAAGGCCAAGGCCGCCGAGGGCAAGGGTGTGCTGATGGCCGGGATCCGTCCGGAGCACTTCGAGGACGTCTCGGTGCTGGAGCACGTCGACGAGTCCCGCACGTTCGACGCCACGATCGACGTGCGCGAGTGGCTGGGCGACCAGCAGTACGCCTACATCCCGTACGAGGCCGACGCCGAGGTCCAGGACCGGCTGCGCGAGCTGGCGCGGGAGGCCGACGGGGACTCGCTGCGCACCCAGCTCGTGGTCTCGTTGGACTCCGCGAGCAAGGAGACCGGCGACGGCTCGACCCGCCTCTCGGTCGACCTGGACAAGATGCACCTGTTCGAGCCCGCCAGCGGAGACAACCTCACCGTCGGCCTCTGACGGGGTCCGCGGAGCGGACGATCTCGGCGGCCCGGGAGGAACTGGTTTCGATACGGCGCAGCGACGCTCGTTCCTCGCGCGCCGCGCCTACTCAACCAGCGTGCCGCGGCCAGGCCGCGCCGGCTGAGCAACCCCGCCCGCAGCCGAGCCGCGCCGGCTGAGCAACCCCGCCCACGGCCAACGTCTCGCCGGCTGAGTAGCCCCGCTCGCGACGAAGGAGCTGGACGGGGCGTGTCGAGGCCAGGCCCGGTCCTCGGCACTCACTTCCGGCGTCGTCGCCTGGCGCCCACGGCCTCCATCACCTCGGCGTTCCAGTCGTGCTCGCGGATGAGCCGGTAGCGCTCGCAGGCGACGCGTAGGTAGGCCGCCGCGGGGCGCTCGTCGGGGCCGCGCACGCCGGCCTCCTCGATCATGTCGACGACCGGCTTGAACTCCTCGGCGTACCACCGCTCGGCCATCGTGCGCTTGTCCATGTAGGCACCCTCGGCATGCATCTGACGAGCCGCCCACGCCTCCACGGTCTCGGCGATGACGCCGTAGTCGAACGGGTCGTCCACCGCGACGGCGGCGCGAGCCTCGCCCGTGAAGGGCACCCGTTCGAGCATGAGCCGTCGCCAGTGCTTGAGCTCGAGGTCCGACCGGGCGTCGATGCCGACGGGCTTGAGGAAGGTCTCGATGGCGGTCACCCGGGCCTCGATGAGGTCGACGCCCATGCTGCGCGCCACCGAGACGCGGTGGTGGCCGTCGCGCACGAAGTAGTAGTCGCCCACCTGGTAGACCTCGATCGGGGGGATCTCCTCACCCTTGCGCGTGGCGCGGGCCAGCCGCTCCCAGCGTTGACGGCTCCGGGTCGACGTCGGCCGGAACCGTCGGTCGAAGTCACGCACCTTGTCCACCGAGCCGACGATCCGGTCCAAGGGGATGACCTTCGTGCCCACGTAGTGCTCGGCACGGCGGCCGAGGCGTCCACCACCTCGTCGAACGACATGGACTGCACGACGTCGTCCTTGTCGTTGCGCATGCGCGCCGCCAGGGCGGACAGCACCTGGTGCCGACGCGCGCGCAGGAAGTCGCTCTCCGCGTCGACGCGAGGGGATCCGGAGTCACTGACCATGGTTGCTCCTTCGTACCTCACGCGGCTCGACCTCGAGCACGTGCCACGGGATGACGTTGCGGACGGTGGTGTCGCCGACCTGACGGTCGGGCTTGGCGAGCCCGTACGGATGGATGTGGCCGTGCAGGTGCCACGAGGGACGCAGCGCCGCGATGACGTCGTGGAGCACCTCGATGCCGTGGTGGGCGGGATCGGGCTCGTCCCCGAGGTCGAGCGGAGGCGCGTGGGTCAGGAGGACGTCGACGGGGTCAGCCGCCAGGAGCGACCTGGCACGCCGCGCGTGCTCGGCCTGCGTGTACTGGTGGGACCCGTGGTTGTAGCGGACGCAGCCACCGAGGCCGGCGATGCGCAGGCCCCCGAGAGTGACGACCCGTGCGTCGGCGTCGACGAAGCCGTCCGGGTGCTCACCGTCGGCGGTGCTGGGATCGTGGTTGCCCGGGACGAACCCGGCCGGAACGCCCAGAGCAGCACCGATGTCGGCGAGATAGCCCCACGGGAGGTCGCCGGCAGCGAGGACGACGTCGACCTCCAGGTCGCGCAGCCGCGACCAGTAGCCGGGGACCTCCTCGTCCGCGATCGCGAGCACGCGCACCATGGCGTCACGCTACGCCCAGACGCCGCCCGTCGCTACGCCTCAGACGGAGTCCGGCTCGGCCTCGGCCGCCCAGCGCGCCTTGTCCGCCTCGATCTTGCGACCCAGCAGGAAGGCCGTCACCCAGAGCACGGCGAACATGCCGCCGACGAAGAACATCACCGGCACCAGGAAGCCGAGGGCGATGGACGCCACCTGGATCCCGTGACCGACGAGGTAGGCGCCGGGCCTGCGGAGCATCCCGGCGGTGAGGACGCACAGCGCGGCGAGGCCGAGCCCGAGAGGCGCAGCGACCGACGCCGAGACATCCTCCACCGAGATCATCACCGGCACGCTGAGCCCGAGCAGGATCGCCTCGAACGTCAGCATGGCCGCGCACATGCCCCTCATGTGTCGACACCCGTCAGCAGCACGCGGGCCTCGCCCGCCGTGATCACCGACCCGGTGACGAGAACACCTCCGGAGCCGACCGCCTCCTCGTAGCCCTCGGTGGTCTCGGCGCGAGTGATGGCCTGCTCGAGCGCGTCCGGCAGGGCCCGCGCGACGGTGACCTTGGAGTCGTCGCCGAGGACGTCGGCCACGATCTCGCCGAGCTCTCCTGCAGGCAGGCAGCGGTCGCTCGTGTTCTGCGTGGCCACGACGTGGGAGGCGACCGGCTCGAGCTCGCGGACGATCTCCTCCACGTCCTTGTCGGCCATGACGCCGAGCACCACGACGAGCGGGCTGAAGGTGAACTCCTCCTGCAGCGAGGCCACGCTGGCGGCGACACCGTGCGGGTTGTGGGCGGCGTCGACGACGACGGTGGGAGCGCGGCGCACGACCTCCAGCCGACCCGGCGACGTCACCTCGCCGAACCCGGTGCGCACGAGGTCGGCCTCGAGCTCCTTGCTGCCGGTGAGTGCCTCGACGGCAGCGAGGGCGAGGGCAGCGTTGCGCGCCTGGAAGTCGCCATGCAGTCGCAGCAGCACCTCGTCGTAACGGGCAGCGCTGCCCTGCAGGCTGACCTGCTGGCCGCCGACTGCCGCGAGTCGGTCCGCGACGCCGAAGTCCACTCCCTCGCGCAGGACCGTGGCCCCGACCTCGACGGCGCGCTGCATGAGGACGTCCATCACCTCCGGCTCCTGCTCGGCGATGACGACGTGGCTGCCGGGCTTGATGATGCCGGCCTTCTCCCGCGCGATGTCGAGGACGTCGTGCCCCAGGTAGGCGGCGTGGTCGACGGCGATGGGCGTGATCACGGCGACCGTGGCGTCCGCGACGTTGGTGGCGTCCCACGACCCGCCCATGCCGACCTCGACCACGGCGGCGTCGACCGGCGCGTCGGCGAACGCCGCGTACGCCATCGCGACCGTCATCTCGAAGAAGGAGACCGGGTGCTGCTGGGAGTCGTCGACGATCTGCGCGTACGCGGCGACGTCGGCGAAGGCGTCGACGAACTGTTCCTCGGTCAGCTGCTCACCGTCGAGACTGATGCGCTCGGTCATCGAGCTCAGGTGCGGACTGGTGAACCGACCGGTGCGGAGGTCGAGCGCCCGCAGGAGGGCGTCGATCATCCGAGCCGTCGACGTCTTGCCGTTGGTACCGGTCAGCTGGACGACCGGGTAGGAGCGCTGGGGGTCACCGAGCAGACTGAGCAGCGCGGTGATGCGCTCCAGGGACGGCTCGAGCCGCGTCTCGGGCCATCGGCCTAGCAGTGCGGACTCGACCTCGGCATACGTGGGATTCATCGTCGCCAGTAGTCCAGTCCTGGGCGAATCCGGGGCCAGCGGTGACCGGGCTCAGATCCTTGCGGCCCGACGACGCGCAAGGATCGTGCCGACCAGCACTCCCACCAGCGTGACGACGGTCAGCGTGAACCACAGCGGCCAGCGAACTTCGAGCCACAGCAGGCTGATCCGCGTCTCACTGCGATTCTGGGCGATGAAGACCACCGCCACGATCGCGAGGACGATGGCA
>JBQGDU010000012.1:0-1967 GCA_052039245.1 Aeromicrobium sp.
GAGGAGGCGGCGCAGCTGGCCGTTCGCTGCGGTGAGCTCGGCGAGGGCCTGGTCCTCACCGTCCCCGTTCGCGCCGCGGCGCTCCGGTGACACGAACGGGACGACGACGCCCGTCGGCGCGGGGTCGGCGTCGTCGACGAGCGGCAGGAAGGTCGTGGCACGGCCGATCGCCGTCCCCGACCGGCTGCCGTCCTCGGCGGTGCCGAGGATCTGCCCACCCACCGGGTAGACGCCGTCGGACCCGTTGATGCTCAGCACGGAGTACGGGACGCGCACCCGGAACTCTCGCGTCTCCCCCGGCACCAGGGTCCCGATGTCGTCGATCGAGTCGAGCTCGACGCGTCGGTCTCCGGTGTAGGAGGTGCCGCTCTCGACGGCGTCGGTGATCTGCTCACGGGTGGTGAAGGGCGTGCGGGGTGCGACGAGGTACGCCTGCGCGTCGGACCACTCCTCGTCGCCGGTGTTCGTGACCGTGCCGGCGAGCGTGACGGTGGCGCCCTGGCGCAGCACCGACGGACCGACCTCGGTGATCCGGACGTCGAGCCGGGCATCGGGATCCGGTGCGGCGGAGGCGGGCACCGGTGCGAGCATCAGCAGCACCAGGAGAGCCACGAGCGCCCACAGGGGGAGGCCCCTCCCGAGGGGCCGGCGCGGTGACGTCACCCGCACATCGTAGAGGGCGAGGGATGGCGTTCCCGACGGCTCGCGAGCGTGCGGTGGCACGCACCGTAGACTGCGTGCCCGTGTCCCAGCCCGATGCCACCGTCCTCGACGTCAGTGCTCTCCTGACGCGGCACGCCGTGCTGGAGGACCTCGGCGGACTGTTCGCTGCCGCGGGTCACGAGCTCGCCCTCGTCGGTGGGCCGGTCCGCGACGCGCTGCTCGGTCGCCCTGTGCACGACCTCGACCTCACGACGTCGGCGCGTCCGGAGGAGATCGAGCAGGTCGTCGCCGGCTGGGCCGACGCCGTGTGGGACGTCGGGCGCGAGTTCGGCACGATCGGGCTTCGCAAGGGCGACGACACCGTCGAGATCACGACGTACCGGACCGACGAGTACGACGCGTCGTCGCGCAAGCCCCAGGTGAAGTTCGGTGACACGCTCGAGGCGGACCTCTCGCGTCGGGACTTCACGGTCAACGCGCTCGCCGTGCGGCTGCCCGGTGGGGAGTTCGTCGACGCGTACGGTGGCATCCCCGACCTCGCTGTCGGGCGGCTGCGCACCCCGGTGACGGCGGAGCAGTCCTTCGACGACGACACGTTGAGGATGATGCGTGCGGCGAGGTTCGTCTCCCAGCTGGGCTTCACCGCGTCCGACGACGTCGTCGAGGCGATGCGGGCGATGGCCGAGCGGATCACGATCGTCTCCGCGGAGCGGGTGCGCGATGAGCTGGTCAAGCTCGTGTGCGGCGCCGATCCGGTGGCCGGTCTGCGGCTGCTGGTCGACACCGGCCTCGCCGAGCACGTGCTGCCCGAGCTGCCGGCGCTGCGGCTGGAGCGCGACGAGCACCACCGTCACAAGGACGTCTACGAGCACTCCCTGACGGTGCTGGAGCAGGCGATCGACCTGGAGTACCGGCTCGCCCCCGGCGGAGGTGCCGGGCCCGGGGCGGCGAACGAGCACGGCGGGGGTGCCGGGCCCGGGGCGGCGAACGAGCACGGCGGGGGTGCCGGGCCGGGGGCGGCAGAGGGCACGGCCACCCCGGACTTCATCGTCCGGTTCGCGGCGCTCGTCCACGACATCGGCAAGCCGCGCACGAGGCGTTTCCAGGACGACGGCACGGTGACGTTCCACCACCACGACGTGGTGGGTGCCAAGATGACGCGCAAGCGGATGAAGTCGTTGCGTTTCAGCAACGACGTCACCGACGCAGTCGCGTTGCTGGTCGAGCTGCACCTGCGCTTCCACGGGTACGGGTCGGGTGAGTGGACGGACTCGGCGGTGCGCCGGTACGTGCGCGACGCGGGG
>JBQGDU010000013.1:0-13610 GCA_052039245.1 Aeromicrobium sp.
TCCTCGCTGGCCGCCGCGCACCCCTACGCCGCGACCGGTGGACGGATCGTGGCCAACCTCGCAAAGCTGCTGCACGAGCACGGCTCGGGCCGTGGCCTCATCTCGATCTGTGCCGCGGGAGGCCAGGGCGTCGACGCCATCCTCGAGGCCCCGTGATCCGGGAACCGTCGGGGCCGGGCGCTCGTTGATCCAAGGGGCCTGATCCGACGACGGCCCGGACGAAGGAGCAGCGATGAAGTGTCCCACCGACGGCGCGACGTTGACGATGAGCGAGCGGTCCGGCATCGAGATCGACTACTGCCCGGAGTGCCGTGGAGTCTGGTTGGATCGCGGCGAGCTCGACAAGATCATCGACCGCGCGGGTCCGACGGCTCCGGAGCCGCCGCGCCAGCAGCCGCGCTTCGACGACCCGCGAGGCCGTGAGCGACGCGGTGACGACTACCGGGGACCCCAGCCGCGTCGACGCAAGAAGGAGAACTGGTTGGCGGAGCTGTTCGACTGACAGCTCCGGACCAGGGGGGCCTCAGACGTCGCCGCGCGCCATGGCCGTGGACATGAGGCCGGCGTAGCGGCGGACCTCGTCGCGGGAGACCGGGTCGACCACCGGCATGCCGGACTCGTGTCCGTGGACGGCGAGCCGGAGCGTGAGCAGGTTCAGCAGGCCCAGGCCCTGGGCGTAGAAGATGTTGGCGAGCAGGACGGGGTCCTGCACCGCGAAGTCACCCGTGCCCTTGCCGTCCTCCAGGATCTGCACGAGTCGCCCGAGCGTCGTGTTCATCGCGCTCCCCAACGCGACCATCGCGTCGTTGCTGACCTCCGCGAGGAGCTCCTCGCCACGACGTCGGAGGAGGGTCTGCGCGCAGTCGACGAACGCCGGGTACTTCTCGCCGAAGTCGAAGAACTCATCGGTGATGGCACGCAGGCGCTCCCCAGGGGGCGCCGAGGTGTCGTCCCTGTCGGCCATGGCCTCGGAGAGCTCCTCGAGATACCCGACGAGAGTCAGGGCGAACAGCTCCTCCTTGCCGGAGAAGTGCCGGTAGATGATGGCGCGGTTGATGCCGACGGCACGTGCGATGTCCTCGATCTGTGCGTCGCGGACCCCACGCTCGTCGAAGAGCGCTCGCGTGGCGGCGAGGATCTCGCGCGTCCTGGCGGCGCGACGTTCGGTCGCGGACATGGCACCAGCCTAGTGCGTCCCGACCGTCGTGGGGCGTCGGCTCGCGCGAGCGCGACTGTCGGAGCCCGGTCGTAGGCTGGAGTCATGAGACCACGGTCAGAGCTGCAGCGGCAGGTCGCACCCTTCGAGGTCGTCTCCGAGTACGAGCCGGCGGGCGATCAGCCGGCCGCCATCGCGGAGCTGGAGCGCCGCATCGAGGCCGGCGACGACGACGTCGTGCTCATGGGTGCGACGGGTACCGGCAAGACGGCCACCACGGCCTGGCTCGCCGAACGGCTGCAGCGGCCGATGCTCGTCCTGCTGCCCAACAAGACCCTCGCCGCGCAGTTCGCCAACGAGCTCCGCGAGCTCCTGCCGAACAACGCCGTGGAGTACTTCGTCTCCTACTACGACTACTACCAGCCGGAGGCCTACGTCCCCCAGACGGACACGTACATCGAGAAGGACTCCTCGGTGAACGACGAGGTGGAGCGACTGCGGCACTCGGCCACCTGGTCGCTGCTCTCGCGGCGGGACACCATCGTCGTCGGCACGGTCTCCACCATCTACGGTCTCGGCTCCGCGCAGGAGTACATCGAGCGGATGATCACCTTCCGCGTGGGTGAGGAGCGTCCGCGAGAGGAGCTGCTGCGCACCTTGGTGCAGGCGCAGTACGTCCGCAACGACGTCACGTCCACCCGCGGTACCTTCCGGGTCAAGGGTGACACCCTCGAGATCTTCCCCGTCTACCAGGAGATGGCCATCCGGGTGGAGTTCTTCGGCGACGAGATCGAACGCCTCATGACGCTGCACCCGCTCACCGGTGAGGTGCTCAGCGAGGACACTGAGCTGTCCGTCGGTGCGGCCACGCACTACGCGGTGGGCCCGGACGTGATGACCCGGGCCATCGAGGGCATCGAGGCCGAGCTGGCGGACCGCCTGGCGGAGCTGGAGTCGCAGAACAAGCTGCTGGAGGCCCAACGGCTTCGCATGCGCACCACGTACGACATCGAGATGATGCAGCAGGTGGGCACCTGCTCGGGCATCGAGAACTACTCGCGTCACATGGACGGTCGGCCCGCCGGCAGCGCCCCCAACTGCCTGCTGGACTACTTCCCGGAGGACTTCGTGCTCGTCATCGACGAGTCCCACGTCACCGTGCCCCAGATCGGTGCCATGTACGAGGGGGACATGTCCCGCAAGCGGACCCTCGTCGAGCACGGTTTCCGCCTGCCCAGTGCCATGGACAACCGCCCGCTCATGTGGGGGGAGTTCCTGGACCGGATCGGGCAGACCGTCTACCTCTCCGCCACGCCCGGAGCGTACGAGATGGAGAAGACCGGTGGGGAGGTGGTCGAGCAGATCATCAGGCCCACGGGCCTGATCGATCCCGAGGTGCTCGTCAAGCCCACCAAGGGACAGATCGACGACCTCATCGCTCAGATCCGGACCCGGACCGAGCGCAACGAGCGCATCCTGGTCACGACGCTGACCAAGAAGATGTCCGAGGACCTCACCGACTACCTCCTGGAGTCCGGCATCCGCACGCGCTACCTGCACAGCGAGGTGGACACCCTGCGCCGGGTGGAGCTGCTTCGCGAGCTGCGGATGGGGGAGTACGACGTCCTGGTCGGCATCAACCTGCTGCGTGAGGGCCTGGACCTGCCGGAGGTCAGCCTCGTCGCCATCCTCGACGCCGACAAGGAAGGCTTCCTGCGTTCGGGCCGCTCGCTCATCCAGACCATCGGCCGTGCGGCACGCAACGTCTCCGGACAGGTGATCATGTATGCCGACAAGATCACCGACTCGATGGAGCTGGCGATCGAGGAGACGAACCGACGCCGGGAGAAGCAGGTCGCCTACAACACCGAGCGCGGCATCGACCCCCAACCGCTCCGCAAGAAGATCGGCGACATCACGGACATGCTGGCGCGCGAGGACGCCGACACCTCCAAGCTGCTGTCCGCCACCGGCGACCACCAGCGCAAGGGCGCCCCGGTCCCGTTGGGGCAGCACACCGCCGACCTGTCCGACATGCCGTCCGGCGACCTCGCCGCGCTGATCCAGCAGCTCAGCGACCAGATGCACCAAGCGGCCGCAGAGCTGCAGTTCGAGGTCGCGGCCCGGCTGCGTGACGAGATCGGGGAGCTCAAGAAGGAGCTGCGCGGCATGCTCGAGGCAGGAGTGTGACGATCCGGTCCACCTGCGGGCCGCTCGCCATCGAGGTCGATCCCGATCGAGGTGCCCGCCTCGTCTCCTTCGCCGTCCACGGGCACGAGCTCCTCTCCACCCGGAGCATCGCCGGGGTCGACGACTCCGTCACACAGGGCTGTTACCCGATGGTTCCGTGGGCCGGGCGCATCGGGGGCGGCGAGCTGAGCAGCCACGGTCGGACGTGGCGGCTGCCGCGCGAGGACGACGGGCACGCTCTGCACGGTCTCGGTCGCGACGCCGCCTGGGAGCAGGTCGGGCCGCTCGAGCTCAGCACGACGATCGCGAGCCCGTGGCCGGTCTCGGGCCGGGCCCGGATCGCCTACGAGCTCGCGGAGGACCGCCTGCACATCAGGCTCCGATGGGACGGACGCGGTCCGGGGGCGTCCCTCGGCCTGCACCCCTGGTTCCGTCGTGACGTCGACGGCGTCCAGGCAGAGCTCGGCTTCGAGCCGATGGACCAGGTGCAGCGGGGCGAGGACGGTCTCCCGACGGGGCGCATCGTGCCGCCCGGGCCGCAGCCGTGGGACGACTGCTTCACGACGGCCAAGCCCCCCCGTCTCACGTGGCCCGGTCTCATCGGCTTGACGCTGTACTCCGACGCCGACTGGTGGGTGGTGTTCACCGAGCCCGACCACGCCCTCTGCGTCGAACCCCAGACAGCACCGCCGGATGCGTGGAACCACCCCCGGTGGCACCCCTGGCTGCAGGCATCGGAGCTGCGCCTGACGAAGGTCGTTCAGGACCTTCGCCGGGACGACGGCGCCTAGCACGCGGGGGGCGGCCACGGCCGGAACCGGATCCAGGGGCGTCCGCCACGTCCTGACCCCCGACGCCAGCGAACACCTCGGGCGTCGTCGTGGGCGACCCCGTCGAGGGGTCATGTCGCGCACGATGTGGCGTGTGCTGCAAGAATGGCGCGTCGGAGGGGAGTATTCCCGCGCTGCAGCGTCGTCACCACGTCGGCCGTCGGAGGTCGTCCGGTGCTGCAGGTCGCCTCGGCGGCGGAAGAGACCTCGGAACCATCCAAGACCGGAGGAAACCGAGTGGACGTCTCCACCACCGAGTGGGCCATCACCGTCGGCGTCACGATCACCATCATCGTCTTCGACGTGCTGATCGTGGCCCGCAGGCCGCACGAGCCGAGCACCAAGGAGTGCCTGGCGTACCTGTCCTTCTACGTCGGACTCGCCATCGCGTTCGGGCTCTGGACCTTCTCGTTCCACGGGTCCCAGTACGGAGTCGAGTTCTTCGCCGGCTGGCTCACCGAGTACAGCCTGTCGATCGACAACCTGTTCATCTTCATCCTGATCATGGCCAGCTTCGGCGTGCCGCGGAAGTACCAGCAGGAAGCCCTCATGGTGGGCATCATCATCGCGCTCATCTTCCGAGCCATCTTCATCGCCCTCGGTGCCGTCGCGATCAACAACCTGTCCTGGATCTTCTACGTGTTCGCCGCGTTCCTGCTCTACATCGGCTTCAAGCAGCTCAAGGGCTCCGACCACGGTGACGACACCGAGAACGGGGTCGTGCGCTTCGCCCGGAAGCGCTTCCCGATGACCGAGAACTGGGACGGTCTGAAGCTGGTCGTCAAGGAGAACGGCAAGCGGGTCATCACGCCGATGCTGCTGGTCATCATCGCGCTCGGTACCACCGACCTGATGTTCGCCATCGACTCCATCCCGGCGATCTACGGCCTGACCAAGGAGCCGTACCTGGTCTTCACCGCCAACGTCTTCGCGCTGATGGGTCTGCGCCAGCTGTACTTCCTGCTCGGCGACCTGTTGAAGCGTCTCGTCTTCCTGGCCCAGGGCCTCGGCGTGCTGCTCTCCTTCATCGGCGTGAAGCTGCTGCTGCACGCGCTGCACGAGAACGAGCTGCCGTTCATCAACGGCGGCGAGCACGTCCCCGTGCCGGAGATCCCCACGCTGATGAGCCTCGGTGCCAGCGTCGTGATCCTCGGCGTCACCGCGATCGCCAGCCTCTGGTACTCCAAGAAGTACCCGGAGCGCGTCGACTCGCACTGACGAGACGCACCGAGGGCCCGGTCCGATCAGCGTGGTCGGACCGGGCCCTCGGCGTTCGGCTCAGCGTTCGTCCGGGCCGTCGCCGACGGCGCTGAGATCGATGTCCTCACCCTGGCTCCGTCGAGTGAGGTAGACCGGGATGAAGAGCACCAGCCCGATCAGCAGGAGCAGCCCGGCCACTTCGTACTGCTCCGCGGCACGCCCGGACAGCGGCGTCACGAGGTAGGCACAGGCGACCGCGCCGATCACGGCGATCGGGGTCTTCGTCCGGAAGTGCGCGTGGTCGACGGTGTCGCGTCGCAGCACCAGCACCGCGATGTTCACCACCGCGAAGACCGCCAGCAGCAACAGTGCCGTCGTGCCGCCGAGGATCTCCGCGACCTTGGCCCCGCCACCGGTGGCCGTGACGTAGACGATCAGCCCGTAGGCGAGCAGCGTGGTGAACAGGATGGCCGCCCAGGGCGTCCTGGTGCGTCCCACCACACCCATCTGGCGGGGGAGCACCCCCTGCCGGGCCATGCCGTACAGCAGCCGGCTGGCCATCAGCATGTTGATGAGGGCGGAGTTCGCGACGGCGAACATCGAGATGAACGGGAGGATGTCCCCGGCGGGCAGGTTCGGCGCCGCGACCTCGACCACCTGGACCAACGGAGGAGCCTTGTCGCCATCGGCGAGGTCGCCCACCGGCACCAGGGCCACGGCGCAGATCGAGACGAGAACGTAGATGCCGGCGGCGATGCCGAGGCCGGTGAGCATGATCTTGGGGAAGATGCGCGACGGGTCGTGCGTCTCCTCGGCCATGTTGACGGAGTCCTCGAAGCCCACCATCGCGAAGAAGGCGAGCGACGTCGCCGTGGTGACGGCGAGGAAGACGTTCTTGTCGTCCGGGGTCTCGAACGCGACCACGCGCGAGAAGTCGACGTCGTCCCCACCGAAGGCGGCGAAACCGACGATGATGACCAGCAGCAGACCGCTCAGCTCGATGATCGTCAGGACGACGTTCGCCTTGACGCTCTCGCTGACGCCACGCAGGTTGACGGCCATCACGAGTGTCATGAAGCCCAGGGCGATGAGCGTGACCTGCAGACTGCTGGCGTCCCAGGAGATGCCCGCGGCGAAGTTGTCGGCGAACGCCTTCGACGCCGTCGAGGCGGACGTGATGCCCGAGCACATCACCGCGAACGTCACGATGAACGTCAGGAAGTGCACGCCGAACGCCTTGTGCACGTACAGGGCGGCACCGGCCGCCTGCGGGTACTTGGTGACGAGCTCGAGGTAGGAGAAGGCGGTGAGCGTCGCCACGAGGAACGCGACCAGGAACGGAAGCCATGCCGCGCCGCCGACCTCGGCCGCCACCTGACCGGTGAGCGCATAGATGCCGGTGCCGAGGATGTCCCCGACGATGAACAGCAGAAGGAGCTTCGGCCCCATCACCCGGCGCAGCTCGTGCGGCGCCTCCGAACTCGTGGTGCTCATGACTTGGTCTCCCCTCAGTCCGGTCGTGGTGACCGGATCGGCACAAAGACACCTTGCTCCGGTATGACGCACGCCGCAACCACTCGGATACGGTCGTGTCGTGTTGGACATCAGCCCACGCTTCCGCGGACTGCTCAGTCGGATCGCCGTGCGCCGCATCCGTCGCAAGGGGATCGACCTCTCCCGCCTCTCCTTCCTCCCCGACACAGCGATGGTGCCGCTGCGTCGCGACGGGACGGACCCCGTTCCCGAGCTGCGCGGCTGGCAGGAGACCGGGGGACTGCACCGCCTCCCGCTCCCGTTCGACTTCGACGTCTGGCTGGTGCCGGACCACGAGACGGCTCGGTCGGTGCTGACGGCACGCGACGACTACTCCACCGACATCCGGCACCTGTTCCACGGCGACGGTCCGGCCACCTCCGACGACATCGGTGGCCTCGGGTTCACCGATCCTCCCGTCCACACCCGGCTTCGGCGGATCATCACACCGGAGTTCACGATGCGCCGCCTGGCGCGTCTGGAGCCCTTGGTCGAGCGCATCGTGGAGGAGTCGATCGAGGAGTTGGTGCAGGCCGGGTCACCCTCGGACCTCGCCTCCCACGTCGCCTTCCCCGTGCCGTTCCGGACGATCTGCGAGCTGCTCGGCCTCGACTACGACGACCGGCAGGCGTTCGCCCGACTGGGCAGTGCGCGATTCGACGCAACCAACGGCGCCGCCGCAGCCTTCGGTGCCGTGTCGGCCCAGCGTGAGTTCCTGTTCGAGGCCGTCGCGCGGCAGCGTCGATCGCCGGGGCCCGGGCTCATCGGCCAGATCATCCGCGACGAGGGTGACGCGATCAGCGACGTCGACCTCGCCGGTCTCGCCGACGGCGTGTTCACGGGCGGGTTCGAGACGACGGCGGGCATGATCTCGATGGGGACCGTGGTGCTGCTGCGTGACGAGAAGCACGTCGACCTCGTGCGGTCCGGCGAGCGCCAGGACGTCGACCGCCTGGTCGAGGAGCTGTTGCGCTACCTCGCCGTCGTCCAGGTGGCGTTCCCGCGGTTCGCGCGGGCCGACATGGTGGTGGGCGGGCAACGAGTGCGTCGCGGAGACGTGCTCATCCCGTCGCTCAGCGCCGCCAACCGTGATCCCGGGTCGGCGGGGAGTCGGCCTGATGAGTTCGACCCGTTCCGCATCCCCGAGAGCGGCCACCTCGCCTTCGGGCACGGGATCCATCGCTGCATCGGTGCCGAGCTGGCGCGGATGGAGCTGCGAACCGTCCTCCCCGCGCTGTTCCGTCGGCTCCCTGATCTCGCGCTGGCGATCCCGCCGGAGGAGCTGACGTTCCGTCAGCTGTCGTTCGTGCACGGCATCGACGAGCTCCCCGTCACGTTCTGAGCGACCGAGTCACCATCCGCGGTCGCGCCACTCGCGACGGTGGGGGCGCTCCTCACCCAGCGAGGTGTCGTTGCCGTGGCCGGGGTAGACGTGGGCGTCGTCGCCGAAGCGACCGAAGAGCTTGGACTCCACGTCGTCGAGGAGGCTGGTGAACTCCTCGGGGCTGTTCGTCTTGCCGACGCCGCCGGGGAAGAGCGAGTCACCGGTGAACAGGTGGACGACGCCGTCCGGGTCGTCGTAGGCGAGGGCGATGGAGCCCGGGGTGTGGCCGATGAGATGGATCACCTCGAGCTCGCAGGAGCCGACGCGGACTCGGGCCCCTTCCTCGACGCGGGAGTCGACGGGCACCGGGAGCTCGTCGGCGTCGAGCTCGCCCGCGACAGTCTCCGCTCCCGTGGCCGCGACGACCTCCTCGAGGGCCTGCCAGTGGTCGGCGTGCCGATGAGTGGTGATCACCCGCGCGAGCCCGGAGTCGCCGGCGAGGTGCAACAGGGTCTCGGACTCGTTCGCCGCGTCGACGAGCGCCTGCTCGCCGGTGAGAGTGCATCGCAGCAGGTACGCGTTGTTGCTCATCGGTCCGACGGCGACCTTGGTGATCTGCAGGTCGCCGGCGTCCTGGACGTCGGCCGGTCCACCGACCTCGACCTCTCCTGTGTACGTCATGTCCCTCACCCTAGGGCGAGCCGTGTCACGTCCGCTCGGGAAGTATCTGTCGGCGGTCACCGTTACGCTCGAAGAGCCCGACGTCGCAGTCCTGACGGTGGGTACCGCCACGCCGTCGACAGGAGTGCCGTGAGCAAGGCCGAGACCAGAACCGTGACGCCCACGGGCCGGGGCAGCACCGACACGATCGTCGTGCGAGGTGCCCGCGAGCACAACCTCAAGGACGTCTCGCTCGACCTTCCCCGTGACGCGCTCATCGTGTTCACCGGACTGTCCGGGTCGGGCAAGTCCTCGCTCGCGTTCGACACCATCTTCGCCGAGGGGCAACGTCGCTACGTCGAGTCGCTCTCGGCGTACGCCCGTCAGTTCCTGGGGCAGATGGACAAACCGGACGTCGACTTCATCGAGGGCCTGTCGCCGGCCGTCTCGATCGACCAGAAGTCCACCTCCCGCAACCCCCGCTCCACCGTGGGCACCATCACCGAGGTCTACGACTACCTGCGCCTGCTCTACGCACGGGCCGGTCGTGCGCACTGTCCCGAGTGCGGGGAGCCCATCACTCGGCAGACTCCGCAGCAGATCGTCGATCGCATCCTCGACCTGCCCGAGGGCAGCCGCTTCCAGGTCCTCGCGCCGGTGATCCGTGGCCGCAAGGGGGAGTACACCGAGCTGTTCCGGCAGCTGCAGCAGCAGGGCTTCAGCCGGACCATCGTCGACGGAGCAGTGCACAACCTGGCCGACGAGCCGCCGAAGCTCGCCAAGCAGAAGAAGCACACGATCGACGTCGTCGTCGACCGGCTGCAGGTCAAGGAGTCCATGCAGCAGCGTCTGACCGAGTCGGTCGAGACGGCCCTCGCGCTCGCGGACGGCCTGGTCCTGGCCGACTTCGTCGACCTCGACGACGACGACGAGAACCGGGTCCGTCGGTTCTCCGAGAAGCTGGCCTGCCCGAACGATCACCCCCTCGCCGTCGACGAGCTGGAGCCCCGGTCCTTCTCGTTCAACGCCCCGTTCGGCGCCTGCCCGGAGTGTCACGGGCTCGGCACCCGCATGGAGGTCGACCCCGAGCTCGTCGTTCCCGATCCCGGCAAGTCACTCGATGAGGGTGCCATCGCGCCGTGGAGCTACAACCAGGTCTCCGAGTACTTCCTGCGGATCACGCAGTCCCTCGCCGAGGAGCTCGGTTTCACCACGGACACGCCGTACGGCGACCTCGATGCCGGCGTGCAGAAGATCCTCATGCACGGTCATCCGGACAAGGTGCACGTGCAGTACAAGAACCGTTACGGGCGCAAGCGCTCTTACTACACCGCCTTCGAGGGCGCCATCGCCTTCGTCGAGCGTCGTCACGCCGAGACCGAGTCCGAGACCAACCGGGAGAGGCTCGAGGGCTTCATGCGGCAGGTGCCGTGCGGGGAGTGCGACGGGACCAGGCTCAAGCCGGTGATCCGCTCGGTGTTCATCGAGAACCCCGAGCTGGGACCGAAGAACATCGCCGAGGTCGCCCACCTCTCGATCGCCGAGGCCGCAGCCTACCTCTCCGACCTGGACATGACCGATCGTGAGCGCCAGATCGGTGAGCGGGTGCTCAAGGAGATCCACGAGCGACTGCGCTTCCTGCTCGACGTCGGTCTGGACTACCTGAGCCTGGACCGCGCGGCCGGGTCGCTCTCCGGCGGTGAGGCACAGCGGATCCGTCTCGCCACGCAGATCGGCGCGGGGCTCGTGGGCGTCCTCTACGTCCTGGACGAGCCGTCCATCGGGCTGCACCAGCGCGACAACCACCGACTCATCGAGACGCTCGAACGCCTGCGCGACCTCGGCAACACCCTCATCGTCGTCGAGCACGACGAGGACACCATCCGGGCCTCGGACTGGGCGGTGGACATCGGCCCCGGCGCGGGGGAGCACGGCGGCCAGGTGATCGTCTCCGGCCCGGTGGAGGAGCTGCTGTCCTCCGAGGACTCCATGACCGGGCGGTACCTGTCCGGCCGTGAGGTCATCCCGGTGCCCGAGGTGCGACGTCCCCGTGACCCCGAGCGCGAGATCCGGGTGGTCGGCGCCCACGAGAACAACTTGAGGAACGTCGACGTCACCTTCCCGCTGGGGCAGTTCGTGGCCGTCACGGGGGTCTCCGGTTCCGGCAAGTCCACGCTGGTGAACGACATCCTGTACACGTCGCTGGCGCGGCAGATCTACGGCGCACGCACCATTCCGGGACGGCACCGCACCATCACCGGCGTCGACAACATCGACAAGGTGATCCACGTCGACCAGTCGCCCATCGGGCGCACTCCGCGGTCCAACCCGGCCACGTACACGGGTGTCTTCGACCACGTCCGCAAGCTGTTCGCGCAGACCCCCGAGGCCAAGATGCGCGGGTACCAGCAGGGTCGGTTCTCCTTCAACGTCAAGGGCGGCCGGTGCGAGGCCTGCTCCGGCGACGGGACGATCAAGATCGAGATGAACTTCCTGCCGGACGTCTACGTCCCGTGCGAGGTGTGCCACGGGGCGCGGTACAACCGCGAGACGCTCGAGGTGCACTACAAGGGCAAGACAATCGCCGAAGTGCTCGACATGCCGATCGAGGAGGCGGTCGAGTTCTTCGAGGCCATCCCGGTGATCGCCCGCCACCTGCGCACGCTGGTCGAGGTCGGCCTCGGGTACGTCCGTCTGGGGCAACCCGCCACGACCCTGTCCGGCGGGGAGGCCCAACGCGTCAAGCTCGCAGCGGAGCTGCAGAAGCGAACCTCGGGCCGGGCGCTCTACGTCCTCGACGAGCCCACCACGGGTCTGCACTTCGAGGACATCCGCAAGCTCCTCGGCGTCCTCGGTCGGCTCGTCGACGCCGGGAACACCGTGATCGTCATCGAGCACAATCTCGACGTCATCAAGACCGCCGACTGGATCCTCGACATGGGTCCCGAGGGTGGCAGCGGCGGCGGGGAGCTCATCGCCGAGGGAACTCCCGAGTCCGTCGCGACGGTCAAGGAGAGCCATACCGGCCAGTTCCTCGCCCCCCTGCTCTCCTGACCCGACCGGCCCCCTGATTCCCATCAATTGATGGGAATCAGGGGCTCACCATGGTTCTCCCGTACCCACCTCGGGAATCTTGTGATGGTGAGTGGTGGAAGAGCGTGGGAAGTGGGGGAGACCCGTTCAGGCGATGTAGCGACGCCCGCGGGCGAAGAGGCGATGTGAGCGCTCGACGTCGCGGGCGATGCGTCGCCCGGTTGCCACGGACGCTCCCGGCTGGACCTCCGACCACATCGCACGGCTGACCCCGTAGTCGAGCGAGCGGATGCGGTCCTCGCGGATCTTCTCGCGGACGACGACGTCGCTCGCGTCCTCGCCGGCTCTTAGGTCGCGCCAGTACTTGCGCAAGCCGTCGAACTCCGCCAGATGCCGGTAGAGCTCCCACCCGAGATCGGTCCGTGCGACGAACACCCCGTCGAGGTCGACGATCACCATCTGGGTCTCGGGTCGGGGCAGCCGGGCATCGAGACACGCGAACCGGAACAACGTCTCTCCGGGGTTCTCCGCACCGCCATCAGCGACCCGCGCCATGAGCCGGGCGACGCGAGCGCCGGGCCACCGGCGGTACCGACCCGCGTGATCGGCGTGGTGCTCGGGCAGGATCAGACCCTGGTGGAGGCCGGAGTCCATGACGACGAGCGCTCCTCGACGCGTCGCCGTGCATGCCACCTCCCAGACCGCTCGGGCCGGTGAGACGACCAGCCGGTCGTCGACGAGCTCGAGCTCATCGGGCGCCGGGGAGGCGTCGTGATGGACGATGCCCGACTCGAGACGACCCCCGCCGCCCGCGAGCCGGGTCAGGTGCACGACGCGAAGGTCGGCGTCGTACGTCTCGATCCCGTGGATCGTCGCAGCGCTGTGCGAGCTCAGCGCGACCGAGCCCTCCGGAAACTTGTCGT
This sequence comes from Aeromicrobium sp., assembly GCA_052039245.1. Lineage (GTDB taxonomy): Bacteria > Actinomycetota > Actinomycetes > Propionibacteriales > Nocardioidaceae > Aeromicrobium. The sequence goes on from JBQGDU010000013.1 coordinate 12,850, forward strand.
AGGCAGAGCGCGCGAGAACGGCGTGCTGACCCGACCGCCCGAGCAAATCGAAGGTGTCGGTGAACGCAAAGGTGCCGACCCGGATGCGTCGAAGCGTCTCCGAGCGCACGGCATTGCGGATCAGCTGGTCCGTCCCCCCGTTCTCGAGGATGTCGGCGCGATGCAGGTAACCGCCGTTGTGCTCGGCGAGACTTCGGAAGTGGTCGTCCATCATCGTCCGAGCGTCGTCCGGACGAGCGCGTGACGAAAGCAGCGCATTGCGGCGTTGTGGACGTAGGCGCCCACCCGGGTCGGCTGTGGACGAGCCCGGCCGGGCGCCCGTCGAACACGCCTGAGCGCCCACCGGACACACCTCGGTTCTCTGCCGCTCACCATCGTTCGCGAACCGTGGTGGGCGGCGGAAAGTCGAGGTGAGTCCCCTGATTCCCATCAAATGATGGGAATCAGGTTTGCGGGTGGGGCCGGTGGGACATCGATGTCGGGAGCCGCTCGTAGGCTGGGGTGGTGGCCGACCCAGCGACCTACCGACCTCGACCGGGGGAGATCCCCACGTCGCCCGGCGTGTACCGGTTCCGTGACGAGCGCGGGCGGGTCATCTACGTCGGCAAGGCCAAGTCGCTCCGTGCGCGGTTGAGCTCGTACTTCCAGGACGTCGCGGGTCTGCACGAGCGCACCGCTCGGATGGTCACCACGGCCGCGTCGGTCGACTGGACCGTCGTCGACACCGAGGTCGAGGCGCTGCAGCTCGAGTACACGTGGAT
>JBQGDU010000014.1:0-4259 GCA_052039245.1 Aeromicrobium sp.
TACCTCGACCGCCGCTACGCCCTGGAGGACTACCGCACGATCTTCGGCACGACCCCGGGGAGTGCGGAGATGCCGAGCGCGGCCCGGCCGTTCACACCGGCGCTGGTGACCAGGCTGGTCGCCCAGGGGATCGGCGTGGCCCCGGTGGTGCTCCACACCGGCGTCTCCTCCCAGGAGGCCGGGGAAGCGCCTCAACCGGAGTGGTTCGAGGTGGGCGCCGTCACGGCCGCCCTCGTCAACCACACCCGGGTCGGCGGGGGGCGGGTGGTGGCGGTGGGCACCACGGTGACGCGCGCGCTGGAGTCCGCCGTCGACGAGACCGGGGCGGTGGTCGAACGCACCGGGTGGACCGAGCGGGTCGTGACGCGGGAGGACCCGCCTCGGGTCGTCGACGGACTCGTCACCGGATGGCACGACCCTCAGGCGTCGCACCTGTTGCTCGTGGAGGCCGTCGCCGGTCCGACCCTGGCGCAGCAGGCCTACGACGAGGCCACGCAGGACGGGTACCGCTGGCACGAGTTCGGCGACGCCGGTCTGTTCCTCCCGCCACGAGCGGGCGGCCGCCGGGTCGGTGCTCGACGCGCTGCCCCCGCGGCCGCCTGAGCCGCGCCCACCGGCGGGGTCAGCGGTCGGCCGGCACGAGGATGCGCGCGGGAGCGTCGGGGGAGAGGGTGATGCTGCCCAGGTCGTGGGTGCTGCCGTCCAGCTCGTCGCGCAGCATGCCGGACCCCGAGCCGAGCCCGACGTCGGCCGGGGCCACCTGTACCCCGACGGTGCGTTCCCATGTCGGGAACATGTCCAGCACGACGAGTACCGCGTCGTCGCCGGTGACCTTGGAGTAGGCGATGACGCCCGCCGCGTCGGTGGGATGCACCTGCAGGTTGCGCAGCCGCTGAAGGGCCGGGTGGCGTCGACGCACCTCGTTCAGACTGGTGACGAACGGGACGAGAGGGGCGTCGACGGACCAGTCACGCACCGCGATCTCGTACGTCTCCGAGTGCAGGTACCGCTCGGTGCCCGGACCCGCCGGCTCGTGCTCCATGAGCTCGTACCCTGCGTACATGCCCCACGTCGGGGAGCCCGTCGCAGCGAGCACCGCGCGCATCCGGAACATCGCCTCGTCGCCGTCCTGCAGGTAGCGGGGGAGGACGTCCGGGGTGTTGACGAAGAAGCTGGGGCGCAGGACGTCGCTCGTGCGGTTGCTGACCTCGTCCAGGTAGTGGGCCGTCTCCGCCGCGCCCTGACGCCACATGAAGTACGTGGAGGACTGGTGGAAGCCCACGACGCTCAGCGCATGCAGCATCGTCGGCGTCGTGACCGCACCGGCCAGGAAGACCACGTCCGGATCCATCGCGCGCACGTCGGCGAGCAGCTGCTGCCAGAACGCGAGTGGCTTGGTGTGGGGGTCGTCCACACGGAAGATCCGCACGCCGCGCTCGACCCACGTCCGGATGATCGAGTACACCTCGACGTACAGACCGGCCGGATCGCTGTCGAAGTCGAGCGCGTAGACCTCGTCGGACCCGGTGGCCGGATCGTTCGCCTGGGCGATCGTGCCGTCGGGCCGGCGGGTGAACCACTCGGGGTGCTCGGTGACCCACGGGTGGTCCGGCGAGCACTGGAGAGCGAGATCGAGGGCGACCTCGAGACCCAGCTCGCCCGCCCGGGCGACGAAGGCCGCGAAATCCTCGAGCGTGCCGAGGGCGGGATCGAGCGCGTCGTGGCCCCCCTCGGGCGAGCCGATCGCCCACGGCGAACCGGGGTCGCCGGGCTCGACGACGGGAGAGCCGTTCCGGCCCCGGCGGCCCGAGGTCCCGATCGGATGGATCGGCGGAAGCTGCACGACGTCGAATCCCATCGCCGCGACGCCCTCGAGACGCTTCGCCGCCGTCACGAGCGTGCCGGGTTGCACGGTGCCGTCCGGCAGGGGCTGCGCCCCCTCGGACCGGGGGAACATCTCGTACCAGGAACCGACGAGGGCGCGCTCACGGTCCACGCACAGCGGCAGGGGGTCGGAGGCGTCCAGGTGGTCCCGGACGGCCTCGGTGGGCAGCGTCTCGATGAACGCGAGTGCCGTGGCAAACCGCTCCAGCGCCGGGACGTCGCTGTCCTCCAGCTGGGGTGCCACCGCGGCTGCCGCAGGGTCGGCGTCGGCCGCCCGGAGCAGCACCCGCGCGCCCTCCTGCAGCGTCATCTCGAGGTCGACCTCGGCCTCGAAGCGCTGGGTGGCGGTGCGGACCCAGGTGGAGACGGGGTCGTGCCAGCTCAGCACCCGGAACGTCCAGTCGCCGACGGCATCGGGGACCACCACGGCCGCCCAGTGGTCATCGCCCAGATGGTGCATCGGCACCTCCGGACGATCCTGTCCGTCCGGGGCGGTGAGGACGATCGACGCCCGGACGACGCTCGGACCCTCGCCGAAGACCCGGGCCCGGACGGTGAGCTCCTCGCCCTGGACGCACTTCGTCGGGAACGCGCCGGACTCGACCCGAGGACGGACGTCGAGGATGGGGACCCGGGTGACCATGGATCACCACCCTAGGGTGTCCGGGCGCTCGCTTCAGCAGGTCCGGGCATGTCCCTCGCGAGTTCTCGCACTCCACGCTGTCCTATGCTCGAGATCACGTGACAGCGCCGGTGTCACGATCGCGACGGAAGGAGTCCCTGATGGCTGAGCTCGTGCGTCTGGAGGTCTCGGACGGTGTCGGCACCATCCGCCTCGACCGACCCCCCATGAACGCTCTGGACGCCCAGGTGCAGCGAGAGCTGATCGAGGTGTCCCGGGAGGCCGACGAGCGTGACGACGTCGCCGCCGTCGTCGTGCACGGTGGGGAGAAGGTCTTCGCGGCCGGCGCGGACGTCAAGCAGATGGCGGCCATGAGCTACCAGGAGATGGTGCGCCACGCGCACCTCCTGCAGGACTTCACCCGTGCGCTCGCAGCCATCGGCAAGCCGACCGTCTCCGCCGTCACGGGCTTCGCGCTCGGTGGCGGACTGGAGGTCGCGCTCGCCACCGATCTGCGCTTCTGTGCGGAGGGTGCCAAGCTCGGCCAGCCCGAGATCCTCCTCGGCATCATCCCGGGTGCCGGAGGGTCTCAGCGGCTGGCGCGTCTGGTGGGACCGTCCAGGGCCAAGGACCTCATCTACTCGGGGCGATTCGTCACGGCCGACGAGGCGCTCTCGATCGGTCTGGTGGACCGCGTCCATCCGGCCGATGAGGTCTACTCGGCAGCCCTCGCCTGGGCGGGGCAGTTCGTCGGTGGTCCCGCCCTCGCGTTGCGAGCGGCGAAGAGCACCGTGGACCGCGGCCTGGAGGTGGATCTGCAGACGGGTCTGGAGATCGAGCGGGAGGCCTTCTCCGCGCTCTTCGCCACCGAGGACCGTGAGGCGGGCATGACGTCGTTCGTCGAGAACGGCCCCGGCAAGGCCACCTTCACAGGGCGCTGACGCCGCCCGCTCCGTGCCGTCAGGGGGCTCCACCCCTGGTGATGAGCAGCCCCGCGTCCTGCAGGGGCGAGGGAGCGGACCGTCACCCGAGAGGCCTCGTCTCGTTGTGCGGGCAGACCCCGAACCAACCCGCGGAACCGGTGTGACTGGCGGTGCTCATGGGGCATACTGAGCCACGACCGTGACGCTGCCGCGTCGTAGAAGGGATGTCATGACCGACTCAGGATCGAACCCTCCCACCGGGCGCGGCCCGGCCGACCCCTTGAAGGTCGCCGCCGACATGCTCGCGAAGGCCGAGAACGACCAGCCGTCGGAGCAGGAGTCGCAGGCTCCTGAGGCGTCCCAGGGCGCCCCTCGTGCGCGGGCCCACGCCGATGAGCGTCGCAGCCGCCGTGCCGCGTCGCGCGCGGCCCGTCAGCAGGCCGCGGAGAAGCGTCGCCGCGAGCGCGAGGCGGCCAAGACGTTCGCCGCGTCCAAGCGAGGGGCGCGGCGTGGCCAGGAGGAGGACCAGGCGGTGGAGTCGGAGCCGGAGACCGGCGAGTCTCCCGACGCCACGACGCAGCAGCCTGCCGTGGCGGAGGATCCGCCCAAGGTGCCGGAGAGCACACCGCAGGAGTCGACGCCGGAGCCCACTGTGACGTCGCAGGACTCCCCGCCGGTGGAGGCACCCGAGGAGTCCGGTGAGAACACGACCGGAGGGACGCTGGGCGAGCGATTGGCAGCACGGGCAGCCAGCATGCGAGCAGGCGACCCGGTCGAGGCCGCGCTCGACGATGGTGTCGATCGTTCCGAGCAGCCTTCGGCCGCGGAGA
>JBQGDU010000015.1:0-9660 GCA_052039245.1 Aeromicrobium sp.
GGGGGGGGCGCGCCCGCCCGCCCCCCACCACGGGGCGACCCCCGGAGTCCACCATGACCACGACCCATCCCGACGACCTGCTGGGCGACCTGTGCGACCAGCTCCAGCGCGAGGTGCTGGACGCCGCGTCGCAGACGCTCCGCGACGGCGCCCCGCTCGCGGACAACCTCGCCGCCGTGCTGCACGCGGCGATCGACGTCCTCTCGCCGTTTCGCGACGTCGCCGGAGAGTCACTGGCCGAGACGCTGCGGCGCCCGGAACACGGCGACCCGGAACGTTCGGCCGCCACGCGCATGGCCCTCACCACGCTGATGACCTCTGTGGTGGGGATGTCCCGCCCCCGTCCACCCGCGGGACTGCGGGGCCGATTGCCGGACCTGCTCCGGATGCACCTTCTCGGGGTGATCGCACACTGGGCGGTCGACCCGACCGACCAGCGGGAACGCACTCGTCGGCTCGTGGACGACTCCGCTGCCCTGGTCTCTCGCTGCATCGCGTTCTCACGCCTGCCCGTGGCCCGCGGCCTCGTGGAGGAGGTCCTCGCGCTGGCCCTGCTGGTCGACGGAGGCTGACGGCTGCTCAGTCGGCGTCGCCGACCGGACACATCATCGGATCCACCACGACCACTCCCGCGCCGTGCTCCGCGTCCAGGCGACGCTGCAGTGCACCGTCCACGTCCGAGACCACCTGCAGCTCAACGACACCATCCCCCGGGCTGCCTGCTACGAAGCCCTCGACGTCGCCGAGCTTCTCGAGCAGCCGGCGGAGCTCCGCGTCGGTCATGGGGTCGTCCCCGCGGTGGTCCTCGCCCGCCACGACGCACGGGGGGAACGGGCTGTCGACGTCCCCATCGGGCACGTCCGGAGGCCGGGTCGGTGTGAACGTCCGGCCGTCGAACGTCCCGTGCAGCCGGACGACGTCGATCCAGGTGGTCCCGGCCGTTTCCTGCTCACCCTCGACGGTCTCCCAGTCCCAGCCGGCGACGCCCGGTCCCGAGCACTGCGGCGGCATCGACTCCGCCATCGCCCAGCACAGCTGGGGTTCGGAGCCGTCCTTCTGCAGGACCGAGGCCGTGGTGACCAGCTCGACGTCCTCGGCGGGCTCGGTCGAAGACCCGCACGCCGCGAGGACACCGGCGAGGAGGACGGTAGCCGACCGGGCCGGGAGGGGACGCCTGCTCATGCACCCTACGTGTCTCCGGGCCCGTGATCGTCTCGGTCCGCCCCGTCATAGGCGGCGAGGATCCGGTCCGCCGCGGTCGCCGCGGGCATCTCCCCTGCGAGCACGGCCTCGCGGACCTCGGCCCGGACTGCCGCGACGCGCTCGTCGGTGCGCAGTCGTTGGTCCAGCTCGTCGCGCACCAGCGACCACGTGAACTCCAGCTGCTGGTCCGCACGCTTCTGCGCCAGGCCGCGGGTCCCGAGGAACTCACGGTGCCTGACGATCCGGTTCCACACCCGGTCGATGCCGGTCTTCTCCAACGCCGAGGCCGTCACGACCGGGGGCACCCAGCCGTTGGTGCCGGCGTACACGAGGCGCAGTGCCCCGGCCAGCTCCTTGGCCGTGGTCTCGGCCTCCAGCGCGCGTTCACCATCGGCCTTGTTGACGCAGAGGACGTCGGCGATCTCCAGGATCCCCTTCTTGATGCCCTGCAGCTGGTCACCGGTGCGAGCGATGGTCAGGAACAGGAAGGTGTCCACCATCTGGGAGACCGTCACCTCGGACTGGCCGACCCCCACCGTCTCGACCAGCACGACGTCGTATCCCGCCGCCTCGAGGATCGTCATCGCCTGGGAGGTGGCCCGGGCGACACCGCCGAGCGTCCCGGCGCTCGGCGACGGGCGGATGTAGGCCTGCGGGTCCACCGCGAGCGACGCCATGCGTGTCTTGTCCCCGAGGACCGAACCGCCGGTACGCACGCTCGACGGGTCGACCGCCAGCACGCCGACGCGCTTGCCCTGCTCGACGAGGAAGGTGCCGAGCGCCTCGATGAAGGTGGACTTGCCGACCCCGGGAACTCCGGAGATCCCTACGCGGACCGCTCCTCCGGCGTGCGGCGTCAGCTCGGCGAGCAGCTCGCGGGCCTGCGCGCGGTGGTCGGCTCGGCTGGACTCCACGAGCGTGATCGCTCGCGAGAGGCCCGCTCGCTTACCGGCGAGCACCTGTGCGGCGAGCGCCTCGACGTCGATCATCAGACCCGCTCCCCGCACATCGGCGGCGTCCGCAGGGCCCCGACGCGGCCGTGAACAGCGGCCGGCCAGGTCCGGGAACCTGCCGGCCGATCCCGCACGGTGAAGGAGTGATCACCGTGGCCGAGCCGCAGGTCTGGACCCTCAGGGGGGTCCCCGGCGCCGCGCTGTTCGGCATGCTGACCGTGATGTCGACGCTGTTCCTGCGCGTCATCCGCGTCGAGATCGGCTCGGTCCACCTCGACCGCGACGTCCAGGCGCTGACCCGACGTGTCATGGGCGACGACGCCGCCTGAGCCGGCCCTTCCGGCCGTCATCAGCTCTGCAGGCTGCCGCGCAGCTTGTCGAGCAGGCTCAGCGCGGAGTCGGCGATGACCGTGCCGGGCAGGAACACCTCGGCAGCGCCCATCTCCTTGAGCGTCGGGACGTCGTCGGGTGGGATGACCCCGCCCATCACGACCACGACGTCCTCCCCGCCGAGGTCGGCGAGTGCCTTCTTGAGCTCCGGCAGCAACGTCAGGTGGCCGGCCGCGAGGCTGGACACACCGACGATGTGCACGTCGGCGTCGATGGCCTGCTGGGCCACCTCCTCCGGCGTGGAGAACAGCGGTCCGACGTCCACGTCGAAGCCCATGTCGGCGAAGGCCGTGACGATGACCTTCTGGCCGCGGTCGTGACCGTCCTGGCCCATCTTGGCCACCAGGATGCGGGGCCGCCGCCCTTCGGCCTTCTCGAACGCCTCGGTGGCCTCCACGACCTTCTGCACGTTGCCGCCCTGTCCTGCCTCCGTCCGGTACACACCGGAGATGGTACGGATGACGGCCTGGTGACGTCCGTAGACCTTCTCCAACGCCATCGAGATCTCCCCGACCGTGGCCTTGGCGCGGGCGGCGTCGACGGCCAGGGCGAGCAGGTTGCCCTCGAGCGTGCCGTCGCGCCGGGCACCCTCTTCGGCGCTCCTGGTCAGGGCGTCGAGCGCGGACTGCACGGCGGCGTCGTCGCGCTCGGCACGCAGCCGCTCCAGCTTGGCCCCCTGCTGGGCGTAGACGGAGGCGTTGTCGACCTTGAGCACCTCGAGCGGGTCCTCGTCGGCCAGGCGGTAGGTGTTGACGCCGATGACCGACTGGACGCCGGAGTCGATGCGGGCCTGGGTGCGCGCGGCCGCCTCCTCGACGCGCATCTTGGGGATGCCCGCCTCGATGGCCTTGGCCATGCCGCCGGCCTTCTCGACCTCCTGGATGTGCGCCCAGGCGCGGTTGGCGAGGTCACGCGTCAGCTTCTCGACGTAGTAGGAGCCGCCCCACGGGTCGATGACGTCGGTGGTCCCGGACTCCTGCTGCAGCACGAGCTGGGTGTTGCGGGCGATCCGCGCGCTGAAGTCCGTGGGCAGCGCGATGGCCTCGTCCAGGGCGTTGGTGTGCAGGCTCTGGGTGTGTCCCTGGGTGGCCGCCATGGCCTCGATGCAGGTGCGCTGCACGTTGTTGAAGACGTCCTGCGCGGTCAGGCTCCAGCCCGACGTCTGGCTGTGCGTGCGCAGCGACGTGGACTTGGGGTTCTTCGGGTCGAAGTCGCTCACGAGGCGCGCCCACAGCGCACGGGCGGCGCGCATCTTGGCGATCTCCATGAAGAAGTTCATCCCGATGGCCCAGAAGAAGCTCAGCCGCGGGGCGAACTTGTCGATGTCCAGGCCGACGTCGAGGCCGGCGCGGATGTACTCCACGCCGTCGGCCAGCGTGTAGGCCAGCTCGAGGTCGTTCGTGGCTCCGGCCTCCTGGATGTGGTACCCGGAGATGGAGATGGAGTTGAACCGCGGCATCTTCTCGGCCGTGTACGCGAAGATGTCGGAGATGATCCGCATCGAGGGCGACGGCGGGTAGATGTAGGTGTTGCGGACCATGAACTCCTTGAGGATGTCGTTCTGGATGGTCCCCGCGAGCTGCTCCGGCTTCACCCCCTGCTCCTCGGCCGCCACGATGTACAGAGCCAGCACCGGCAGCACGGCGCCGTTCATCGTCATGGAGACGCTCATCTCATCGAGCGGGATGCCGTCGAAGAGGGTGCGCGTGTCGTAGATGGAGTCGATCGCGACGCCGGCCATGCCCACGTCGCCCGTGACCCGCGGGTGGTCGGAGTCGTAGCCGCGGTGCGTGGCGAGGTCGAACGCCACCGACAGGCCCTTCTGACCGGCGCGCAGGTTACGTCGGTAGAAGGCGTTGGACTCCTCGGCGGTGGAGAACCCGGCGTACTGACGGATGGTCCACGGCTGCGTGGTGTACATCGCCGGGTACGGCCCGCGCAGGAACGGTGTGAGGCCCGGGTAGGTGTCCAGACCGTCGAGACCGTCGAGGTCGTCGGCGGTGTACAGGTTCTTGATGGCGATGCCCTCGGGCGCGTCCCAGGGCTCGGCACCATCGCTCGCGCGGGCGAACGCATCGGCATCGGGCGGGGTGGGCTCGTCCGGGTTCAGCGGGAGTCCCGCGAAGCTGCTCGGGATGCTCATGCGATCACGTCCTCGAGAGAACCACCGTAGGAACGTGATCGCACGAGGACGTCATCGTTCGTCCGCTCGCGCTCGCTCATGCGCTGAGCTCCTCTCGTGTGCGGCGCAGGAAGGCCAGGGCGTCGAGCCCGACGGCCGCCGAGTCGTCCACCTCTGCATCGACGGAGTCGGCCTTGCCCGCCACCACGACGCGGCGCGCTCCGGCCTCGCGCAGCGCCGCGACGAGGTCGGCGCCCCACTCGGCGTACAGCGGGTCCGGGCCGGTGAGGCATGCGACGGCCGGGGCGTCGGCCTCGCGGTACGCGGCCACCACGTCGTCCACTCCCGTGCTGGCCCCGGCGGTCACCGTGTCGATGCCGCCGGCAGCGAACAGGTTGGCGACGAACGTCGCACGCGCGGTGTGTTGCGCGATCGTGCCCATGGTCGCGAGGAAGACCGGCTCGGCGACGCGCTCGTCACGCATCGCCTCGAACTCCGAGCCGTAGCGACGAATCGGGAACCGGCGACCGTACGGACGACGCTCGGGGATCTCCTCGTGAAGGTTCGGGAACTCCGAGACGCCGGTGATGGGCCGCTTGCGGCGCGCCACGGCGAGAGCGCGGTCGGAGACCGTCGCCTCCACCAACTCGTGCAGGACGTCGAGCGCGGCATCGACGTCGCCGTGCCCGTCCAGCTCGCCGAAGAGCGCCCACGCGGCACGCGCGGTGTCGTCGGTGAGCTTCTCCACCGCGTGCGACCCGCCCGCGGGATCGAGCACCCGCGCGACGTGCGACTCGCTGACGAGCAGGCTGGAGGTGTTGCGTGCGATGCGACGGCTGAACGGCTCGGGCAGGCCGAGGGGTTCGTCGAACGGCAGCACCGTGACGCTCGAGGCGCCGCCCACGCCGGCCGCGAACGCGGCGATCGTGGTGCGCAGCATGTTGGCGTAGGGGTCGTAGGCCGCCATCATCGGCCGCGACGTGACGACGTGCTGTCGCTGCACGCGATGCGCCGGCGCGACGCCACTCAGGTCGAGCAGTCGGTCCCAGAGCCGTCGGGCGGCACGCACCTTGGCGATCGTCGGGAACTGCTCGTCGGTGGCGGCCAGGCGCACGTCGAGCTGGTCCGCGGCCGCGTCGACCTCGAGACCGGCGTCGGTCAGACGACGCAGGTACGTGGCGCCGGCGAGCAGGACGTAGGCCAGCTCCTGGACGTCGGACGCTCCCCTGTCGTGCAGAGCCGTGCCGTCGACGACGATCCCGCGCACGCCGTGCTCACGCGCGAGCTCGACGGCCTCCACCGCGACCGCGAGGTCGGTGACGCCGTCGGCATCGGCGGACTCCGAGGCAGCGGCGCGCACCCGGGCCCCGAGGGGGTCGACGCCGAGGTTGGTGCCCGGTGCGGCGTCGACGGCCTTGTCCTGGATGACGTCGACGAGGGCGCGGGCAGCGGTCATCGGGTCGTCCGGAGCGTCGAGGACGACCGGGGCGAGGTCGAGGAAGACCGGTTCGAGGATGCGTCCGAGTGCCTCGGCCGGGACGGTGCCGTCGCCGACGCTGATCCACAGCGAGTTGACGCCGTTCTCGATGTCGGTGAGGACGTGCTCGGCGGTGCGCTCGACGTCGGGGTCGGCGAACCAGGCGCGGATGTCCCAGCCGTCCAGCTCGCGACTCGCCACCGAACCCCGCGTGTAGGGCGCCTGGCCGGGGAGTCCGCCCTCGGGAAGGCCTGCGGACAGCTCCGGCGTGCCGAGCGGTGCGACGCTGATGTCGTCCAGTGTGCGCGTGGCCAGCAGGTCCCACACGTCGCTGTCGGGGTCGTCGTCGCCGAGCTTCTTGGTCTTGCGCAGGACGGCGGCGGTGGCCTTCTCCCACTCCGAGAGCTCGTGGTCGAAGCCCTCGGCGAGCGGGACGGCCACCGTCGCCTCCGGGCCCACGCCGGAGCCGGAGTCGGATGCCATAGGGGGCATCGTAGGGCCGGGGTGTGGGCGGAGCCACCCTGATCACCTGCGGGGTGACCCACATCTCACGGTGCCCGATGCACGAGGAGACGGATCCGCCGCGTGCGTCGACTGAGAGAATGAGGACGTGAAGATCCCCGCCGAGCTCCTCCCCCGCGACGGTCGGTTCGCGTCCGGGCCCTCCAAGGTCGACCCCGCCGCGCTCCAGTCCCTAGCGGACACCGGCCAGTCGCTCATGGGCACGTCGCACCGCGCCGACCCGGTCCGCTCCCTGGTGGGACGCACCACGGAGGGCCTGCGCTCGTTCTTCGACGTGCCCGACGGTTACGAGGTCGTGTACGGCGTGGGCGGCACCCACGCCTTCTTCGACGCAGCCACCTTCGGTCTCGTCGAGGGCCGCAGCCAGCACCTCGTCCACGGGGAGTTCACCCGCAAGTTCGCCGCCGCCGTCGCCGCAGCACCGTTCCTCGACGACCCCGAGGTGCTGGAGTCCGACCCCTCGACCCATCCGGACCACCACGCCACCCCCGGCGTCGACGTGTACGCCGCCGCCCACAACGAGACGTCGACGGGGGTCATGGTGCCGGTGCTCCGGCCGGCAGGCATCGGCGATGCCCTCGTGCTCACCGATGCCACCTCCGGCGCCGGGGCCCTGCCCGTGGACCTCGCGCAGACCGATGCCTACTACTTCGCTCCGCAGAAGTCCTTCGCGTCCGACGGCGGCCTGTGGATCGCGCTGGTCTCCCCTGCTGCGATCGATCGGGCGGAGCGGATCAAGGCCTCCGGCCGACACGTGCCGGGCTTCCTGGACCTGACGTCGGCGATCGCCAACTCGCGGAAGAACCAGACGTACAACACGCCGGCCATCGCGACCTTCTTCCTCATGTCCCACCAGCTCGACGCGTTCAACGCCGACGGCGGGCTGGACCACGCCGTGGCGCGCAGCACCGACTCCTCGGGCCGGCTCTACGCCTGGGCCGAGGAGAGTGACTACGCGACGCCGTTCGTGCCGGACCCGGCCGACCGGTCCCTCGCGGTCGCCACCATCGACCTCGAGGGCGTCTCTGCCGACGACGTCGTGGCCACGCTGCGCGAGAACGGCATCCGCGACGTGAACGGGTACCGCGGACTGGGCCGCAACCAGCTGCGGGTCGCCACCTATCCGGCGATCGACCCCGACGACGTGGAGGCGCTCACCCGCTGCATCGACTGGGTCGTCGAGCGGCACTGACCTCAGTCCGTGACGATCCCGTCACGGTGCAGCTCACGATGCCCCGTGTAGATCCGCGCGTTCTCGTGCAGCTTCTCCACCTCGGCGTCGGTCAGCTCGCGTCGCACCTTGGCCGGCACGCCGGCCACGAGCGAGCGCGGCGGCACCTCCATCCCCTCGGTGACGAGCGCGCCGGCCGCGACGAGCGACTCCTCGCCGATGACTGCACCGTTCATGACGGTGGCGCCCATCCCGATGAGGACGTGGTCGCCCACGGTGGCACCGTGCACGGTGGCGTTGTGGCCGACCGAGACGCCCTCCCCGAGGGTGACCGGCTTGCCCCGGTCCACGTGGAACGCGCAGTTGTCCTGGACGTTGGAGTCCTTGCCGACGATGATCGGCTCGTTGTCCGCCCGCAGCACCGCTCCGTACCAGATGCTCGCCCCCTCGGCGAGCCTCACCGACCCCGCGAGCGTGGCGTTGGGTGCCACCCAGGCTCCGTCGGCGACCTCAGGCTGCTTGTCTCCCAGTGCGATGCGCATCCACCCACCGTAGTGGAGCGTGGACCGCGCACCGCGGCGCGGGCGAGGAGCCGTCGGCCACGCCGCCTCAGGTGAGCCAGCCGGACAGCGGGCCGATGGCGAAGTAGACGACGAAGAGGATCGAGACCACCCACATGAGCGGGTGGATGGCCGCGACCTTGCCGCGGACGAGCTTGAGCACGACGAACGCGACGAAGCCCGCACCGATACCGGCGGCGATCGAGTACGTGAAGGGCATGACGGCGATCGTCAGGAAGGCCGGGAGCGCGATCTCGACATCGTTCCAGTCGATCTCCGAGACCTGCGTCATCATCAGGAAGCCCACGAGCACGAGCGCCGGGACGGCGGCCTCGCTCGGGATGTGGTTGACGATCGGCGTGAAGACCGTGGCCAGCAGGAACAGGGCGCCGGTGACGATGCTCGCGAGGCCCGTCCGGGCTCCGTCGCCGACCCCCGCGGCGGACTCGACGTAGGACGTGTTGCTGGAGACCGCCGCGGCCCCACCGGTCGCGGCGGCGATGGAGTCGACGATGAGGATGCGCTGCGAGCCCTCCGGCGTGCCGTCCTCGTCGTTCAGGCCGGCCTCGGCGCCGATCGCGGTCATCGTGCCCATGGTGTCGAAGAAGTCGGCCAGCAGCAGCGAGAAGACCAGCAGCAGCACCGTGACCACCCCGACCCGCTCGAACGAGCCGAGCAGGTCGAACTGGCCCAGCAGCCCGAGGTCGGGCATCGAGAAGACCGAGTCGGGCAGCGACGGCACGTTGAGGCTCCAGCCGGTGGGCACGGGCTCGTCGTCGACGACGCTCGGGCCGGCGTCGACGAGGGCCTCGACGACGATGGCGATGACCGTGGTGACGGCGATGCCGATGAGGATCGCGCCGGGGACCCCGCGGGCGTGCAGGGTGATCATGAGCAGCAGCCCGATGGTGAAGACCAGCACCGGCCAGCCGGCGAGGGTGCCGCCCACACCGAGCCCGAGCGGCGGCGACGCCTCTCCCGTGGCCCGGACGAAACCGGCGTTGACGAAGCCGATGAGCGCGATGAACAGGCCGATGCCGACGGCGATGGCGGTCTTGAGCTCTCGCGGCACGGCGTCGAAGACCGCCTTGCGGAAGCCGGTCAGCACGAGCACCAGGATGATGATGCCCTCGAGCACGATGAGGCCCATGGCGTCGGCCCAGGTCATCTGGTTGGCGACGGAGAAGGCGAGGAACGCGTTGAGCCCCAGGCCCGCGGCGATCGCGATCGGGAAGTTGGCCACGACGCCCATGAGGATCGAG
>JBQGDU010000016.1:0-3013 GCA_052039245.1 Aeromicrobium sp.
GTTTTCCTGCATGTCAAGAGGTGGCCCGGTTCTTCTCGTCCTGAGCACGAACCAAGGGCGCCTCGCAACACTGCTGCGAGGCGCCCTTCGGGTGGGTGGGTACGGGATGAGTTAGAACAGTCCGGGACGTTCGAGCTCGAGCAGGATCCGCTTGCGATCCGTCCCTCCGGCATAACCGGTGAGGGTGCCGTCCGCGCCGACGACGCGGTGGCACGGCACGACGACGGGTAGCGGGTTGGCGCCGTTCGCCGCCCCGACGGCACGGGAGATCCCCGGCTGGTATCCGAGGCGCTCGGCGATCTGGCCGTAGGTGGCGGTCTCGCCGTACGGGAGACGCCGCAGCTCGCCCCAGACCTTGCGCTGGAACTCCGTGCCGTCGTTGGCGAGTGGAAGGTCGAAGACCGTCCGACGGCCGTCGACGTACGCCACGAGCTGCTGCTCGGCCAGGTCCAGCACGTCGTCCGCGACGGGCCGGCCGCGCGGCTCGGCGTCGAACTCGATGCGGGTGAGCAGACCCGCGGCACTGTGCAGCCGAAGGCCTCCGATCGGCGAGTCCATCCAGCGGGTGCTCATGCTGAGTCCTTTCGTGACGTGACGTCGGGGAGGAGGGCGGCGCGCCACAGGTGCATCCCAGCGTAGGAGCGCCAGGGACTCCACCGTCGGGTGGTGTCGGGGGTGAGATCCCTGGCGTCCAGCGCGCGACGCAGGACGAGGTCGGTCTCGAGCAGCACGTCGGGGTCGCCGAGGCCGCGCATCAGGACGTAGTCGGCCGTCCACGGGCCGATGCCGCGCAACGCCAACAGGCTCGAGCGGGCAGCGGCCCGGTCGGAGCCGGCATCGAGCTCGACGACACCGTCGGCGACGGCAGCCGCGACCGTCGCCACGGTCCGTCCGCGCGAGCGAGGCATCGCCAAGGTCTGCGGATCCACGCCGGCGAGTCGCTCGGCGTCCGGGAACGCCTGGGTGAGGCCGTGCTCTCGCGCAAGGGGGAGGTCGATGCTCTCCCCGTGCGCCTCGACGAGGCGGCCGAGGACGGTGGCCGCGCCCGCGACGGAGACCTGCTGACCGATGACCGTCCGCACGGCGGTCTGGTAGGCGTCCACGGAGCCGGGCACACGCAGACCCGGCGCCGCGGCGACGAGCGGGGCGAGCCGAGGATCCGCGGCGAGCGCCGCATCGACGGCGAGGGGGTCCGCGTCGAGGTCGAGCAGGCGACGGGTGCGGGAGACGGCAGGGGTGAGGTCGCGCGCGTCGGCGAGCTGCAGGCGGCATGCGACGTGGTCGTCGTGCAGCGTCACCTCGACGACGCCGTGCCCGTGGGGCAGCGTGAGCACCGTGGCGAAGCAGCGGCCATCGGAGCGCTCGAGCCCCGGGACGACGTGGTCGGCCAGGAAGCCCGCGAGGTGGTCGGCCTCGAACGGCTGTCGGACGGCGAGGCGCAGCCGCAGGACGTCGGTGGCGTCGGACCCACCGACCCCGCCGGCACGGATCGTGGCGGGAGTCGCGGCGAACGACTCGCGGAAGGCGTCGTTGAACTGGCGCACCGACCCGAACCCGGCGGCGAAGGCGATGTCCGCCATCGCCATGGACGTCGTCTCGACGAGGACGCGCGCCGTGCGCAGCCGGTCGCTCCGCGCGAGCGCGAGCAGACCGACGCCGAGCTCCGCGGTGAGCAGACGATGCAGCTGACGCGGACTGTAGGCGAGCCGACGGGCGACCCCCTCCACGCCCTCACGGTCGACGACACCGTCGCGCACGAGACGCACCGCCCGCGCCACGACGTCCGCGCGGGCGTCCCACTCCGGCGATCCGGGGGTGGCGTCGGGGCGGCAGCGACGACAGGCCCGGAACCCGGACCGCTCGGCCGAGGCAGCCGTGCCGTGGAAGACGACGTTCTCCGGTCGCGGCGTGCGGGCCGGACAGGACGGGCGGCAGTAGATGCCGGTGGTCAGGACGGCCGTGTAGAAGGTGCCGTCGAAGCGTCGGTCACGCGCCGACACCGCCCGGTACCGCTCCTCGAAGCTCGACTCCACGACTCCATGATGCCTGCCCCCACCCACAGGTTCTGGCGGTTTTCGGACGTCGCGGTGCGGCCGTCGGACGGTCTCAGCGACGACGCTTCTTGCGGCGCAGGAGCACCATCTTCTGCTCCCGCTTGACCTCGAACAGGTCGATCGCCTCGACGAGGGAGCTCAGCTTGGCGTAACCGTAGTTGCTGGGCTCGAACGACGACTGGTTGCGGATCTGATTGCTGACCTGCGAGAGCTGCGCCCAGCCGTCGTCGTCGGCCGCCTCGTCGACAGCGGTGCGCAGCATGCGGACGAGCCGGTTGTCGCGGCGCAGCTCGGTGCCGTCGAGTCGCTTGCTGGGACGCTTGGCCTGGGCGTCCTCGGAGTCCCCGTTCCCCGGGTCGACCTCGTCGACGTCTTCGTCCTCGTCGTCCTCGCGCAGCACCTCCAGGAAGTGGAAGCTCGAGCACGCGTTCTGGAAGGCGTCGGGTGCCTTGCGCGCACCGAAGCCCAGCACCTCGGCGCCGGACTGACGCAGTCTCATGACGAGCGGGGTGAAGTCGGCGTCGCTGGAGACGATGGCGAACCCATCGGCCACTCCCTGGTGCAGCAGGTCCATCGCGTCGATCACCATCGCGATGTCGGAGGCGTTCTTGCCCTTCGTGTACGCGAACTGCTGCATGGGCGCGATGGCGAACTCCTGCAGCCTGCCCTCCCAGCCCTTCATCTGGGGGCTCTTCCAGTTGCCGTAGGCCCGACGCACGTGGGCGTTGCCGGACTTGGCGACCTGGGAGAGGATCGCGCCGATCTTGGCCGCGGGAGCGTTGTCGGCGTCGATGAGGACGGCGATGCGCGAGGAGGACATGGTGACGACCCTAGTGGTCATAGGCTCGCGTCATGAGCCCCCAGTCGTTCACCCCCGACGTCGTCGTCGTCGGAGCCGGTCTCGCCGGTTTCCGACGAGTCGTCGGTGGCCCTCGGCCGGCGCGTGGGAGGCGTGGTGG
>JBQGDU010000017.1:0-3201 GCA_052039245.1 Aeromicrobium sp.
CCGGATGCGCATCGAGGACAGCCCGCACTGCGGCGTCGCCGGCCCGGCGGTCCACCCCGACCGTCGGCCCTCGGACTGAAGGGGATCGGACGGTCACCAAGCCGGCTCGCGGCTGCGACGCTCTCACCTCACCGCCAGGAATCCTCGAACGACGCCCCGTCGAACGGGACCGTGTCGGCCTCGCCGAGGCGCCGCACGAAGGGATGGACCGGCCAGTCTCGCGGATCTCCCTCGGAGAAGGCGATCCAGGCATCGTGCATCTCGTCGGCGAGCGCCTGCGGGGCCTGACCACCCGTCAGAGGACCGTAGGACGGCAGGTCGAGCAGGTCGAAGACGAAGCCGAGCTCGAGCGCGTGGCACGCTCCGAGGCGGCCGTCGAAGGCCGGCGAACGCCACGCGAACTCGTACACGCGAGCCCTGCCGTGGGCGCGCGCGAGCCGGCGGGCCTGCGCCGCGAAGATGCGTTCGGTCAGCAGCGTGGAGAGGCGATCTCCGGGCGACCCGTCGGGAGCGTGCTCGGACAGGGCTCTCAGGAGTCGGCGCGGGCGACGCGAGGCGATCACCGCCAGCACTCCCAGGGTCCAGCCGGTGACCCGGTCGACCGTGCCGCTGGGCACGAGATAGAGACCTGCCTCCTCCCGGTTGTGCCCGACCACGAGCTCGACCTCGCGCCCTACGCCGTCCGCCATGGCCTCGAGCGGCGGCCTGGGCAGCACCTCGCCGTCCACGACCGGCTGGAACGGCATCCCGGCTGCCGCGACCACCGCGAGCACGCCGGGCGGACGACCCCGCCTGGTCCGCGGTGCGCGCATCGCGCTCTGGGCCTGCACGAGATCGGCGTCGCTGACGGACTCCAGAGCCTCCCGCGTCGGGCTCACCCCCAGCTGTCTCGCGAGCCTCGTGACGGACCGGGCCGCCTGACGGGAGGTGGGGAGGACGTTGGCGGTCCCCGACTGCAGCACGGCGCGGGAGAACAGGCCCCGCGCCGACGGCATCGCGAGCAGGCACCCGATGCTCACGGCACCGGCGGACTCACCGAAGACGGTCATCCGGTCGGGATCCCCGCCGAAGGCCGCGATCTCCTCGGCGACCCAGGTCAGGGCCGCGACCTGGTCGAGCAGTCCACGGTTCGGCACGGCCCCGTCGATCCAGCCGAACCCGGAGACCCCGAGCCGGTAGTTGAGCGTCACCAGCACCACGCCGTCCCGAGCGAAGGACGTCCCTGCGTATCCGTCCACCGAGCCCGACCCGTTGAGGAAGGCGCCACCGTGCACGAAGACCATCACCGGCAGGTTCCCGCGCAGGTCCGGTGTCCACACGTCCACCGACAGGTAGTCCTCACCGTCCTCGATGCGCTGGGGCAGCAGCTCACCGAGCACCCCGGAGTAACCGGCCTGAGGCGCCGTGGGCCCCGGCACGGTGGCGTCCCGCACTCCCTCCCACGGCGCCGGCGGCTCCGGGGCGCCGAAGCGGCGCGAGCCGACGGGAGGGGCCGCGTACGGGATGCCACGGAACGCGTGGACCCCTTCAGACGTCGTCCCGCGAACGATCCCGCGCGACGTCGTGACCTGTGGCATGGGCGTCATGCTGCCTCCTCGACGTGAGCCTTGTCATATGCAGTGTGTCAACTTATAGTGACGCTCTGTAAAGTTAGCGTGATGCGCGTCACCGTGTCATCCCGGACCCCGAGAGAGCGACATGTCCACCACTGCTTCTGAGTCGACCCGCGGCCTGACCACCGGACAGCACCCGATGGCCTGGCGGGTCGTCGGTCTCCTGACCCTCGCGAACATCCTCAACTTCTACGACCGCACCATCCCGTCCATCGTCGCGGAGCCCATCCGCGAGGAGTTCGGGATGTCGGACACGCAGCTCGGTCTGCTGATGTCGGGGTTCACGGTCGTGTACGCCGTGGCCGGCATCGTGCTCGGCCGGATGGCGGACCGTCGCTCGCGTCGTCTGATCATGGCTGTCGGGCTCATCGTGTGGAGTCTGCTCACCGCGGCGAGCGGTGGCGCCTGGAGCTTCGCGTCGCTGCTCATCGTGCGGCTCGGGGTCGGCATCGGCGAGGCCTCCTACGCCCCCGCCGCCAACTCCACGATCGCCGACCTGTTCCCCTCCGCCAAGCGTTCGCGGGCCATCGCGATCTTCCAGCTCGGTGTGCCCGTCGGCCTGCTGATCGCCTTCTTCACCACCGGCGCCCTCGTCGAGGCGTTCGACAGCTGGCGCGCACCGTTCTTCATCGCTGCCGTCCCGGGCCTGGTCGTCGCGTTCTTCATCCTGCGCATGCCCGAGCCGACCCGCGGGGCGTCGGACGACCGAGTCCACGGCGCACCGCTCGCGTCGCCGATCAAGCACGTGCTCGGCGTCCGCACCATCTGGTGGCTGGCACTCGCCGGCGTCGGGCTGCAGGTGATCAGCTACTCGATGGCGACGTTCCTGGTGCCTCTCATGCAGCGCTACTTCGGCATGGAGCTGACCGGAGCGTCCATGGCGGCCGGCATGGTCCTCGGTGTGGCGGGGCTGCTCGGTCTCCTGGTGGGCGGTCCTCTGGCCGACCGAGCCAGGCTCCGATCGGCGCGTGCGCGCCTGAACGTCGGCCTCGTCGGCGCGATCGTCTCGCTGCCGCTCGTCGTGATCGCGTTCCGTCTGTCGAGCGAGCAGGGCCTCCTCTTCGTGGCCCTGTTGTCCGTCACCGCCGTCTTCGCCAACTTCTTCCACGTCACGGCGCTTCCTGCCGTCGCGGAGGTGGTGGACCCGCGGGCCCGTTCGTCGGCGGTCGCGGTGTTCTTCGCCGCCTTCTACCTGCTCGGAGGAGCCTTCGGCCCGGTGATCGTGGGCGCCCTGTCCGACCACTTCGCCGGCACCGCCACGGCGGCGGGCGGGCTGTCGACGGAGGCCATCGGCCTGCACACGAGCCTCACGTGGATCCTGCCCATCGCCTTCGCCGTGCTGGCCCTCGGCGGCTGGTTGGCGACCCGCACCATCGAAGCCGACCACGAGCGTGCCGACGCGGGTGCCGGGGCGTGAGGCCGTTCCGGGGAGTCCTCGTCTCGCTCGTCGTGGCCGTGGGGCTGCTCGCGTCGAGCTCTCCGGCACAGGCCACCCTTGGCACCGACCGGACCGACAGCTACCGCAGCACCCAGGGGACGGTGCAGTACCAGATGTATCTGCCGTCGCCGTGGAGCGAGGGTGTCCAGC
>JBQGDU010000018.1:0-7595 GCA_052039245.1 Aeromicrobium sp.
CACGCCGACAGGGCCTTGTCGGACGATCGTCTCGCCCAGCCGACTGGGTCGCATGGTCTCGAACTCGCGGGAAGTGATGACGTCGGCCATCCCGCGCAGCAGTCCTACGGATCCGGCCACGTTCGAGGAGAACGAGAGGTCACGTAGCGATCCGTTCTCTCGGCTGATGAGCTCGGCCGTCTCGCTCCCCCTTCGTTCCAGCGCGTCGGCGAGACGGCGCAGGTGCTCTGCCCTGTCCTCGGGCGTGGTCCGACCCCATGGACCGTGGTCGAGGGCCCGTCGCGCAGCGGCCACGGCACGGTCGATGTCGCCGGAGTCGCCTGTCGCAACCGCCCCGAGGGTCTCCTCGGTGGCCGCCTCGACCTGTGTGAGCACACGGCGTCCGGAGGCTTTCTGCCACCGTCCGTCGATGAAGAAGGCCCGTCGGTCGAGCAGCTCACTACGGATCATGCTTCCACTTCCCTCACGGGCCCCAAGGCCGACAGACGGTGCGACGGGCCGGAGCGCTCCTGGCGACAGCCGCTCCATGAGGCTAGAACAGATCACGGCAAGTACGCAATGATGTATTCTAATTCTTCATTGCGTAAGACTCGCCCTCTCTGCGGATCTTCTGCGCGTCCCAGCGCAAGATCGGAGCCAACCAGTGTCCTCTTCCCCCGGCGTGGACGATCTACACGTCTTCGTCGAAGACCACGTCGGCCACATCGTCCTCGACCGACCCAGCCGAAAGAACGCGTTCACGATGGACATGCTCCGTGCCTGGGCCGACGCGATCCGACAGTTCCAGACGGACGACGACGTGAGGGTTGTCGTTCTGCGTTCCACAGGTGACGCGTTCTGCTCCGGGATGGATCTAGGGGATCTGGACCAGCTCGACCGTTCGCCACTCAGCATTCGCCGCCTCATGACCGACCAGGTTCACCAAGTCGCGCGCGCCGTCGAAGACCTCACCAAGCCGCTCGTCGCAGCCGTCCAGGGCGCGGCCGTCGGTGCCGGTCTCGACATGGCCCTCATGTGTGACTACCGCATCGGCACCGAGCGGGCACGGATGTCCGAAGGCTACGTCCGCGCCGGCCTCGTGCCCGGCGACGGGGGCTGCTTCTACCTCCCGCGGATCGTCGGGCCCTCCCGCGCGCTACGAATGCTCTGGACCGGCGAGTTCGTCACGGCTGAACAGGCGCTTTCCTGGGGGCTGTTCGACGAGCTCTGCTCTGCCGAGGACCTCCACACCCGCCTCCTGGAGTTCGCGCACCAGCTCGTCGCCCAACCACCGGCCGCCGTGCAGATGATCAAGACGGCCGTCCGCCAGTCCGCCACCGGCGACCTTCGATCCGCGCTGGACCTCATCGCGTCACACCAGGCAGTCGCCATGTCGACGCACGACTCACTGGAGGCGCTCGCGTCGCGGGCGGATCGACGGCCCCCGGTGTTCAAGGGGCGCTGACCTCGCCCCGAGCCAGCGAACTGATCCCGACCCCGCGCACGACGAAAGGCCCTGACCAGCATTCCTGCTGGTCAGGGCCCTTCACGTGGTAGCGGGGACAGGATTTGAACCTGTGACCTCTGGGTTATGAGCCCAGCGAGCTACCGAACTGCTCCACCCCGCGTCGCACGAGGAACACTACGCGACGCCCCACGCCTGGTTCAAATCGGGGTCCCTCGACGACACGCCGGCTGGAATCGTCCACTCGAATGGCAGGAAGCGCGAAGTGTCGTAGCGTGTCGGCAGAGGAGGCGGGCCCTTGATCATCGACGAGCGGTACGAGCGTCAGCGCGCCATCGGCAGCGGCGGCTCCTCCAGGGTGTGGCTCGCGCACGACACCTTCCTCGACCGACCCGTCGCCCTCAAGCAGCTCGGCCTCTCCCCCGGGACCGACGAGCCCGACGCCGAGCGCGCCGAGCGCGAGGCGCGGCACACCGCCCAGGTGCGTCACCCGCACGTCGTCGTGGTCTTCGACGTCGTGAAGCACGACGGCTCACAGTGGCTCGTGATGGAGCACGTCGAGGGCACCACGCTCGGCCGGCTGTGTGCCCCCGCCGGACTCGACTCAGCCCGGGTGGCGCGGCTCATGGCACCCGTCGCCGACGCGCTCGCCACCGCGCACGGGGAGGGCGTCGTGCATCGCGACGTCAAGCCCTCCAACATCCTCGTCGCCCAGGACGACGTGGCGAAGCTCGGCGACTTCGGCGTGGCCCGACGCCACGACGACGTGGCCCTCACCCGCACCGGCCTGATCACCGGCTCACCGGGATACGTCGCGCCCGAGGTGGCGCTCGGGCGGACCGCCAACGCCGCCAGCGACGTCTTCGCGTTCGGCGCGACGCTCTACCACGCATGCACCGGGGCCCCGGCCTTCACGCTCAGCGACGACCCGATCGAGTCACTCGAGCACATCGTCCGCGACGATCCGCCCCAGCTGCCCGCCGACCATCCACTGGCTGCCATGGTCGCCTCGGCACTCGACCACGACCCGGACCACCGCCCCACCGCACGGGAGCTGTCCGAGTGGCTCTCGGCTCTCGCCGACGGTGTGCAGACCACCGCTCCGGCCCCGGGGGCCGCCGTGCCCGAGCCCTCGACGACGGGCAGCACGGACGTGGACGCGTCACGGCGTCGCGGTGGTGCGCACGCCGCCCCTCGACGTCGGTCGCGAGCCTGGTCGGCCCTCACCTCACTCGGTGCCGGATCGCACGAGGCGGACGCCGCGATGGAGGAGGTCGAGCAGATCGTCGCCGGTGAGGCTGGGGAGACCGCAGGGAGCACCGGGAGCCATCGGTCCGACGACACCACGAGACTCGCCGCCGGCTGAGACGGCCCCGAGGCCGCCGCGTCTACTCCAGACGCTCCAGCGTCTCCCCCGGACGGAACGTCACGATGCCGCCGCGTCGGCTCGGTCGCACGAGATCGAAGGCGGCCGTCGTGACGCCGACCCAACCACGCTCCGCCGCGAGAGCGACGCCACACAGGCGGTGCAGTGGCGGGAACTCCACGACCCGTGCGTCGATCTCGTCGACCGGTCCGACGAAGGCGACCGGTCGACCGAGCGGCTGCCCGCACACGCCGCAGATGCGGCTCAGGGCGCACTGGATCGCGCGCGGCTTGAGCACGATCTCCGGAGTCCCCGCACCGTCGGGATGCCGGCACGCGAACGGCAGCGAGACGTCACCACCGACGCTGAGACTCTCGACCGGGCCCGACGACGACACGCTCACACCGCTGCTGCCGGCGACCACTTGCCGAGCTCGGACCGACGTCCCGGCCGCTCGTCGTCGCGGAGCCGTCTGCTGCGTGGCGAGGGCGGTTCCGGGTTCTCGGTGGTGCGCCGGTTGGGCAGGCTCAGCTTCATGATCGTGCGCAGCGTCTGTCCGTACTGGCGGTGCAGCGGACCCGAGGTGTAGGGGATGCCGTACCGCTCGCACAGGCCCCGCACCTTGACCGCGATGTCCGCGTACCGGTTGCTCGGCAGGTCCGGGAACAGGTGGTGCTCGATCTGGTAGCCGAGCTGGCCGCTCATGAGGTGCAGCAGCTTGCCGCCCTCGAAGTTCGCCGAGCCGAGCATCTGGCGCAGGTACCACTCGGCCCGCGTCTCGTCCTCGAGCTCCTCCTCGGTGAAGTGCACCGCACCGTCGGGGAAGTGACCGCAGAAGATGATCATGTAGGCCCACACGTTGCGCACGATGTTCGACGTCGCGTTGGCGGCGAGCGTGCTGAGGAACGCCGGCCCGGTGAGTGCCGGGTAGACCACGTAGTCCTTGAGCGCCTGCTTGCCGACCTTGTCGCCGATCTGCTTGAGCTGCTTCTTCAGGACCTTGGGATCCTTCTCGCCCTTGCGGATGGCCTCGATGTCGAGGTCGTGCAGTGCGACGCCCCACTCGAAGAACAACGCGAGCAGAGCGTTGTAGACCGGCTGGCCGAGGTTGTACGGCGTCCACTTCTGGTCCCGGCTCATCCGCAGGATGCCGTAGCCGACGTCGTTGTCGTGCCCGAGCACGTTGGTGAACTGGTGGTGCACGTAGTTGTGCGAGTGCTTCCACTGCTCGGCCGGCTGGGTGGTGTCCCACTCCCAGTTGCTGGAGTGGATCTCCGGATCGTTCATCCAGTCCCACTGGCCGTGCATCGTGTTGTGGCCGATCTCGATGTTCTCCAGGATCTTGGCCGACGACAGCAGTGCGGTCCCGAGCAGCCAGGCCGGCGGGAAGAAGCTCGCGAAGAGCGTGATGCGACCGGCGGCGGCAAGCCGGCGCTGCAGCGTGATGATCCGCAGGATGTAGTCGCGGTCCGCCTGTCCGCGCGACTCCTCGATCTCGGCGCGGATCTCATCGAGCTCGCGCCCGATCGCGTCCACCTCCTCATCGGTCAGGTGGGTGTACTCGCGCACGTCGGAATAGGCCATGGTGATCCCTTCAGGTCTTGAGCGTGCAGTCGGTGGCGGCGACGCTGATGCAGGTCTGGACGTACTCGCCCTCGACCCGCTCCTCGCCGCTGCGCAGATCCTTGGCGCGTCCCTTCACGAGCGGGACGTCGCAGGTGTGGCAGATGCCCATGCGGCAGCCGAACAACATGCTGACGCCGGCCTCCTCACCCGCCTCGAGCAACGTGGTGGCACCGTCGACCTCGATCGACTTGCCGGTGTCGCCGAAGGTGATCGTCCCGCCCTCGGCGTCGGTGTCGGTGGCTCCGAGAGAGAACCGCTCGACGTGCAGGTGGTCGTCGAGACCCGCCTCCTCGTAGTGCTCCACGATGGCGTCGAGCATCGGCTGCGGGCCGCACGCCCACGTCTCACGCCGACGCCAGTCCGCACACACGTCGTCGAGCTGGTCCGGCGTCAGGTAGCCGTCGGCGTCGGTGAACCGCTCGTAGACGGTGAACGAGTCGTGCTGGTCCGCGAGCTCGCGCAGCTCGTCACGGAACATCATGTCGTCCTCGTCGACGGCCGAGTAGGCCATGAGCACGTCGGGGAAGGACCCGCGCCGGTGCAGGGTGCGCAGCATCGACATGACCGGCGTGATGCCGCTGCCACCGACGACGAACAGCATGCGTTCCGGTGGCGGGTCGGGCAGCACGAACTCGCCCTGCGGTGCCTCCAGCCGCACGATCGTCCCCGGTTCCAGGCCGTTGACCAGGTGCTCGGACAGGAAGCCCTCGGGCATCGCCTTCACCGTGATGGCGACCGTCCCACCGCTGCGCACCGGCACCGACGACAGCGAGTACGAGCGCCAGTGGAACTTCCCGTCGATCTCGACACCGATGCCGATGTACTGACCTGGCTGGTGGTCGAAGGACCATCCCCAGCCCGGCCGGATGACGACGGTCGCCGACCGGTCCGTGACCGGTTCGACCCGTTCGATCCGACCGCGCAGCTGGCGCGAGGACCACAGCGGGTTGATCAGCTTCAGGTAGTCGTCCGGAGCGAGCGGGAACGTCAGGGCGGTACCCACTGAACGGACCCGGCGCATCGCCGGCGAGCCCTCGATCCTCGGCCACACCATGAGTCGTCTCCTCTCGCCCCCGTCGAGAGTGACACCGAGTTACACCCCTGGCAACCGGAGCGGTCCCGCCGCTGGTCAGCGGCTCGCCGATGGTGACGATCCGGTGAAGACCGACGCCGACATCCCTCGCCTCTGGTCAAACCGAGGGGCCCGGGTTCAGACTGTGCGCACATCGAAACTCGTCCCACGGGGGGACGGCCGGGCTCGCCCGGACGTGGAGAGGAACGCACACACGCATGCGCACTCGTCGCACACTCATGCTCCGCACCGGAGCAGCATCCGCCATCGCCATCGCGCTGGCCGTCAGCACGACCACACCGGTCGCCGCCGCACCGGACGGTGAGCCGGAGGTCAGGATCGAGCAGGCTCCACCGGCTCCGACGCCCGACGGGGAGGTGAAGAAAGCCCCCAAGGGCGACAAGCTCGGACAGCAGGACCTCGAGCTGCTCGCCGAGGCCCGTCGTGACGGCACCAAACGCGTCACGGTGATGATCGCCACCGAGCGCAAGGCCACGGCCGGCGTCGTCTCCGAGCTGGAGTCCAACGGCGCCTGGGTCGGCCGCGTCGCCGACAAGCTCGGCTACGTCCGAGCCAGCCTGCCCACCAAGAACGTCGAGAAGGTCGCCGGTCTGTCCACGGTCGAGGCAGTCGATCTCGACCGCACCGTCCCGATCGACGACCCGAAGCCGGGCAAGGCCTCGGGTGCCGGCTCCTCGGCCTCCCCCGCGCCGGGGGCCAAGACGCCGGACGCCAATCCGTACATGCCGACGCACGAGATCGGGTCGGTCGACTTCAAGAAGAAGAACAAGAAGTACGACGGCCGCGGCGTGACCATCGGGGTCATCGACTCCGGCGTCGACCTCGACCACCCCGCCCTGCAAGAGACCACCACCGGCGAGCGCAAGATCGTCGACTGGGTCACCGCCACCGACCCCGTCCTCGACGGTGACGGCACCTGGCGTCCCATGATCACCGACGTCGAGGGCCCGGAGTTCAGCTACCAGGACCAGACCTGGACGGCACCCGGCGACGGCGCCTACAAGGTGGCGCTCTTCCGCGAGTCGGCCACCGCCGGCGGCGAGCCCGAGGGCGACGTCAACCGCGACGGCGACACCACCGACGTCTTCGGCATC
Organism: Aeromicrobium sp.; assembly: GCA_052039245.1. Classification (GTDB taxonomy): domain Bacteria; phylum Actinomycetota; class Actinomycetes; order Propionibacteriales; family Nocardioidaceae; genus Aeromicrobium. The sequence continues at coordinate 6,624 of JBQGDU010000018.1, forward strand.
CTCTACGACGAGGAGACCAACGACATCTGGGTCGACTCCGACCAGGACAACACGTTCACCGACGACGAGCTCATGCGTCCGTACGGCGAGGACCACCAGGTCGGCCACTTCGGCACCGACGACGCGTCCACCGACATCGTGGAGAGGACGCCGTTCGTCGTGGAGTACCGCGAGGACGTCAGCCTCGCCCCCTACGGGGAGCCGGGCACGGCCGACTTCGTCAACATCGGCCTCGTCTCCGACGCCCACGGCACCCACGTCGCCGGCATCACCGCCGCCCACTCGATGTTCGACGGGACGATGAACGGCCAGGCGCCCGGCGCCGAGGTCGTCTCCTCGCGTGCCTGCACGTGGAGCGGCGGCTGCACCGCCGCGGCGCTCACCGACGGCATGATCGACCTCGTCGCCGATCGTGGTGTCGACGTCGTGAACATGTCCATCGGCGGGCTGCCGGCCCTCAACGACGGGAACAACGCCCGGGCCGTGCTGTACGACCGGCTGATCGACGACTACGGCGTCCAGATCTTCATCTCGGCCGGCAACTCCGGTCCTGGCCTGAACACCATCGGCGACCCGTCGGTGGCCTCCAAGGTCGTCAGCGTGGCGTCGTCGGTCTCCAAGGAGACCTGGAAGTCCAACTACGGCTCCGTGGTCGCCAAGACGATGGACCTGCACCCGTTCTCCTCACGCGGACCGCGCGAGGACGGCGGCTTCAAGCCGAACATCGCCGCTCCCGGATCGGCCGTCTCGACGGTCCCGCAGTGGCTGAAGCAGCCCGACCTGCCGGAGGCGGGTTACGAGCTGCCGATCGGCTACGCGATGTTCAACGGCACCTCGATGGCCTCTCCGCAGGCCGCAGGCGGCGCCGCCCTGCTGCTCTCGGCGGCGTTCGACCAGGAGGTGCCGGTGACGCCCAAGCGTCTGCGCGACGCCCTCTACAGCTCCACAGAGCCGATCAAGGGCGTCTCCGTG
>JBQGDU010000019.1:0-2037 GCA_052039245.1 Aeromicrobium sp.
GGACGGGAACCCGGCGGCGGCGTCGTCACGCCGCCGCCGGGTGGTCTGTCAGGAGACCCCGGCGTCCTCGCAGAGCTTCGCGAACTCATCGACGCACAGGTCCTCGGCCGTGACCCCACCGTCGTCGACGACGGTCTGGACGTTGTCCTTGGTGATGGACTCCGGCGTGAGCAGCACCGAGTCGACCTCGCGGTCACCCTCGGCGTCCTCGGTGGTGCCGTTGGTCTCGGCGTCGTCACCGTTGGCGAGCGCGATGGCCGTCTCGGCGAGCGCGTTGGCCTCCTGCGTGGCGGACTTGTAGACCGTCATGCACTGGTCGCCCTTGAGGATGTTCTGCAGCCCCTCGACCGTCGCGTCCTGGCCGGTCACGGGGACCTCACCGGCGCGGCCGTTCTTCTGCAGGATCGAGATGACGGAGCCGGCCAGGCCGTCGTTGGCGGCGTAGACGCCGTCGACCTTGCCGTCGACCTTCGTGTACAGCTGCTCGAAGATCGTGACCGCCTGCTCGTTGTCCCAGTCCGGGACCGCCTGCTCACCGACGTTCTCGTACTTGCTGTTCTCGTCCAGGACGCTGTGGGCGCCGTCGGAGAACAGGGTCGCGTTGTTGTCGGTGGGCGAGCCGTTGAGGTAGATCAGGTCCGCGTCCTCGTCGCCGAGGCACTGTGCCAGGCCCTCGCCCTGCAGCTCGCCGACCTTGGTGTTGTCGAACGAGACGTAGTAGTCGGCGGAGCCGCCCAGGGTGAGCCGGTCGTAGTCGATCGTGCTGACACCCTGCTGGGTGGCCTTCTCCTGGATGGCGGCGCCGGACGCGGAGTCCAGGTTGACGATCGCCAGCACGGTGACGCCGTCGGCGATCATGCTGTCGGCGATGGTCGCCATCTTGTCCGCGTCACCCTCGGCGTTCTGGATCTCATAGTCCACGCCGGCGTCCTTGAACGCCGACTCCAGCGCGGGGCGGACCGCGCTCTCCCACCGGACGGAGGACTTGGTGTCGGGCAGGATCACGCCGATCTTGCCGTCACCGCCGTCGCTGCCGTCGCCGTCGTCCCCCGAGTCACTGCCACACCCGCTCAGGATGAGCGCCGTGCTGGCCGCAGCGGCCAGCACCAGATTGCGTGTCCGCTTCACACGAACCGCCTCCCTTGATCGTCGTGCGACTCACGAACGACACGGGCCGTTCACTGCGACGCAAAATTGTTGTTTGAGAGAACGTATAGCGTGACAGCCATCACGTCCAGTACTTCGGGTGACATTTCGCGCCCCAAACAACATTTTTTGGCCCTGGGCGGCCCACGCACATGACAACGGCCCCGGACCAGGTGGTCCGGGGCCGCTGCGGGCGGTCGATCTGGTCAGCCGATCAGGCTGCGCAGCACGTACGGCATGATGCCGCCGTTGCGGTAGTAGCTCGCCTCACCCGGGGTGTCGAGGCGGACGACGGCGTCGAACTCCACGTCCCCTGCGACGACCTTCACGGTGCTGGGGATCTCGCCGTCGTTCAGCGCGGTGACACCGGTGACCTCGAACTCCTCCTCGCCGCTCAGACCGAGCGACTCGGCACTCTCACCCTCCGGGAACTGCAGCGGCAGGACGCCCATGCCGATCAGGTTGGAGCGGTGGATCCGCTCGTAGGACTCGGCGATGACGACCTTGACGCCCAGCAGCGCGGTGCCCTTGGCGGCCCAGTCGCGCGACGATCCGGAGCCGGACTCCGTGCCCGCCAGGACCACGAGTGGCACCCCGGCGTCGATGTACTTCTCCGAGGCCTCGAAGACGGTGGTGACCTCGCCGTCGCCGAGCAGGTCGCGGGTGAAGCCACCCTCGGTGCCCGGGGCCAGCTGGTTGCGCAGCCGGATGTTGGCGAAGGTGCCACGGATCATGACCTCGTGGTTGCCCCGACGCGAGCCGTAGGAGTTGAAGTCGCGCGACTGCACGCCGTGCTCGGCGAGGTACTTGCCTGCCGGGCTGTCCTTCTTGATGGCACCGGCGGGCGAGATGTGGTCGGTGGTGACCGAGTCGCCGAGCTTGAGCAGGACG
>JBQGDU010000020.1:0-5344 GCA_052039245.1 Aeromicrobium sp.
ACGCCCCGGTGTTCCACCAGGTCGAGGGCCTGGCGATCGACGAGGGTCTCTCGATGGCGCACCTCAAGGGGACGCTGGACCATCTCGCGGCGGCCATCTACGGCGAGGAGATCACGACGCGCTTCCGGCCGTCCTACTTCCCGTTCACCGAGCCGAGCGCCGAGGTGGACCTGCTCTGCTACGTCTGCCACGGGGACCCCGCGACCGTCGCCGAGTGCGGGACCTGCCGAGGCGAGGGCTGGGTCGAGTGGGGCGGCTGCGGCGTCGTCAACCCGCGCGTGCTGATCGCCTGCGGCGTCGACCCGGAGCGGTACTCGGGATTCGCGTTCGGCATGGGGCTCGACCGCACCATCACGAGCCGCTACGACATCGCCGACCTGCGCGACCTGTGGGACGGCGACGTCCGCTTCACCCAACCGTTCGGGGTCGGTCTGTGAGCGACCACCAGCACCCCCAGACCCGTCCCGTGGAGGAACTGTCGTGAAGGTCCCCGTCAGCTGGTTGCGCGAGCTCACCGGACTGCCCGACGACGTCAGCACCGAACAGCTCGCCGCCCGCCTCACCGAGTACGACCTCAAGCTCGAGGAGATCATCGGGTCCGGCATCTCCGGCCCGCTGGTCGTCGGCCGGGTGCTCGCGCTCGAGCCCGAGCCGCAGAAGAACGGCAAGACGATCAACTGGTGCCGGGTCGATGTCGGCTCCCACAACGAGCCCTCGGTCCCCGACGCGCCGGGTGACGACGTCCCCTCGCGCGGCATCGTGTGCGGAGCCCACAACTTCGGCGTGGGCGACCTCGTGGTGGTCTCCCTGCCGGGGACGCACCTGCCGGCGCTCGGGTTCGAGATCGGTTCGCGCAAGACCTACGGCCACGTCTCCGACGGCATGATCTGCTCCACCCGTGAGCTCGCACTGCCGGACGACGAGACGTCCGAGCACGGGATCCTGGTCCTCGACCCCCTCAGCGGACGGCCCGAGGCTCCCGAGCCCGGTGACGACGCCATCGCGTTGCTGGGCCTGGATGAGAAGGTCCTCGAGCTGGAGGTCAATCCCGATCGCGCGTACGCGCTGTCGCTCCGTGGTGTCGGGCGCGACACGGCGCTCGCCTTCGGTCTGGAGTTCCACGACCCCGCCGACGTCGACGACCCGGTCGACGGCCCCGGCTATCCCGTGCGGGTCGACGACCCGGCCGCGTGCCCGGTCTTCACCGCCCGCGTGGTCACCGGCTTCGACCCGTCGCGGCCGTCACCGGACTGGATGGTGCGCAGGTTGGAGCAGGCCGGGATGCGTTCCATCTCGCTCGCCGTCGACGTCAGCAACTACGTCATGCTCGAGCTCGGGCAGCCCAACCACGCCTACGACCGCGCCAAGCTGAGCGGCGACATCGTGGTCCGCCGCGCGACGGCGGGGGAGAAGCTCACCACGCTCGACGACGTCGAGCGCACCCTCGAGCCGGACGACCTGCTCATCTGCGACGCCTCGGGACCGATCGGTCTCGCAGGTGTCATGGGTGGGGCCAGCACGGAGATCGACGCGACCACCACCGACATCGTGGTCGAGGCGGCGCACTTCCACCCGGCCACCGTCTTCCGCACCGGACGTCGGCACCGACTCACCTCGGAGGCGGGCAAGCGCAACGAGCGCGGGGTCGATCCGGACCTGCCTGCGCGGGCGTCGCGGCGCGTCGCCGATCTGCTCGTCGAGCACGGTGGCGGGGCCGTCGAACCCGGGCTCACCGTCGTCGGGGAGGCCCCCCAGCACCGACCCGTCACCATCCCGGCTTCGCTGCCGGCGCGTGTGACGGGCGTCGAGATCGCCCCCGAGACCGTCGTGGCCGCGCTCGAGGGCAACGGCTGTCTCGTCGAGACCGACGGGTTCACCATCACCGCCACGCCGCCGAGCTGGCGTTTCGACCTCGTCGACTCCTACGACCTCGTGGAGGAGGCGCTGCGCTTCGTCGGCTACGACGAGGTCCCGTCGGTGCTTCCCAAGGCCTCCGGCGGGCGCGGTCTGACCAGGGCCCAGGAGCTGCGGCGCCGAGTGGGCCACGTCCTGGCCGGTGTCGGTCTGGTCGAGGTCAAGACCTTCCCGTTCGCCGGACCGGCGGACCTCGACCGGCTCGGGGTCCCCGCCGACGACGATCGTCGTCGCCAGGTGCTGCTGGAGAACCCTCTGTCCGCCGAGGAGCCCGGCCTCACCACCACGCTGCTCGTCGGCGTCCTGCGTGCCCTCTCGCTCAATGTCGGCCGTGGTCACGAGGACGTCGCCATCAGCGAGCTCGGTCACGTCTACCGACCGCGCGAGGACGCACCGTCGGCGCCCGTCTACGGGGTCGACGTGCGCCCGACGCCGGAGCAGCTCGCCGCTCTCGACGCCGCCCTGCCGGACCAGCCGTTGCACGCCGCCTGGGCGCTCGCGGGTCAGCGCGAACGTCGCAGCTGGTCCGGTCCCGGACGCGCCGTCACCTGGGCCGATGCCGTCGAGGTCGGCCGACGACTGGCCGACGTGCTGCACGTGCCGATCCGGGTCGAGCAGGCGCAGCACGCGCCGTTCCACCCCGGGCGCTGCGCGGCGTTCGTCGTCGACGGCCCGGCGAGGACGGTCATCGGTCACGCCGGTGAGCTGCACCCCGACGTCGTGCGTGCACACACGCTGCCCGAGCGGGCGGTGGCCGGCGAGATCGACCTCGACGTCCTCATCGCCATGGCCCCTGACGTCGGCCCCAAGCCGGACTTCTCCGCCTACCCGGTGGTCAAGGAGGACCTCGCGCTCGTCGTGGCCGACGACGTGCCCGTCGCGCGCGTCCAATCGGCCCTGGAGGGCGCGAGTGGGCTCGTGGAGTCGGTGCGTCTCTTCGACGTCTACACCGGCGAGCAGGTGGGAAAGGGACGTCGTTCCCTCGCGTTCGCTCTGCGGCTACGAGCTCCCGACCGGACGCTCACCGAGACCGAGATCAGCGAGGCCCGGGCGGCGCTCGTCGCGGCAGCCGAGCAGGTGGGAGCCGTGCTGCGCGGCTGATCCTGCGCGCTCGGAGACCCGAGGTGCACGTTCTTGCAGTTGTGTGCAAGAATGTGCGGTATGTCCAAGGTCCTCACGTCCCTGCCCGCCGGCGAGCGCGTCGGCATCGCCTTCTCCGGGGGTCTCGACACCTCGGTCGCCGTCGCCTGGATGCGCGAGAAGGGCGCCGTTCCCTGCACCTACACCGCCGACATCGGCCAGTACGACGAGCCGGACATCTCCGGCGTCCCGGGGCGGGCCATGCAGTACGGCGCCGAGCTGGCACGGTCCATCGACTGCAAGGGCCCCCTCGTGGACGAGGGTCTCGCGGCCCTCGCCTGCGGCGCCGTCCACATCCGCTCGGCCGGTCGGACGTACTTCAACACCACCCCGCGCGGGCGCGCCGTCACCGGGACCCTGCTGGTGCGGGCGATGCGTGAGGACGGCGTCAACATCTGGGGCGACGGGTCCACGTTCAAGGGCAACGACATCGAGCGGTTCTACCGCTACGGCCTGCTCGCCAACCCCGACCTGCGGATCTACAAGCCGTGGCTGGACGCCGACTTCGTCGCCGAGCTGGGCGGGCGCACCGAGATGAGCGCGTGGCTCACCGAGCGCGACCTGCCCTACCGGGACAGCCAGGAAAAGGCCTACTCCACCGATGCCAACATCTGGGGCGCCACCCACGAGGCGAAGACGCTCGAGCACCTCGACGTCTCCCTGGAGACCGTCGAGCCGATCATGGGGGTGAAGTTCTGGGACCCTGCGGTGGAGATCCTCACCGAGGACGTCACGATCCGCTTCGAGGCGGGCCGCCCCACCTCGATCAACGGCGTCGCGCTCGACCCGGTCGCCCTCGTCCACGAGGCCAACACGATCGGCGGCCGCCACGGCCTCGGGATGTCGGACCAGATCGAGAACCGGATCATCGAGGCCAAGAGCCGTGGCATCTACGAGGCGCCGGGCATGGCGTTGCTGTGGATCGCCTACGAGCGGCTCGTCAACGCCGTGCACAACGAGGACACCATCGCCAACCACCACCAGCACGGGCGCAGGCTCGGCCGGCTCATGTACGAGGGGCGCTGGCTCGATCCGCAGGCGATGATGCTGCGCGAGTCCATCGAGCGCTGGATCGCCTCCCTCGTCACCGGCTCGGTGACGATCCGGCTGCGTCGTGGTGAGGACTACACGGTCCTCGACACGCAGGGCGAGAACTTCTCCTACCACCCCGAGAAGCTGTCGATGGAGCGCACCGACAACGCCGTCTTCGGCCCGACTGACCGGATCGGCCAGCTCACGATGCGCAACCTCGACATCGCCGACTCGCGCGACAAGCTCGAGCTCTACGCCGGCCAGCCCCTCGACCAGGGCCAGGTCCTGGTGGAGAACGGCACCCTCTTCGGTGAGCTCCCGGCGGGTGGTGCGATGCGCATCGAGGCCAACCCGGCGGCCGCCGACGACTCCGCCGGTACGTCGGGGGAGCAGGCGCTCGACGCTGCCGCCATGGAGTTCGGCTCCGACTGACAGCGACCCTCCGAGACTGACAGGATCGATGAGCATGAAGACCATCTCCGTGGCCGTCGCCGGCGCCAGCGGGTACGTCGGGGGTGAGGTGCTGCGCACCCTCCTCGCGCACCCGCACGTCGAGATCGGGTCCGTCACCGCCGCGTCCAACGCGGGGGAGCGGCTCGGTGCGCTGCAGCCCCACCTGACCCCCATCGCCGACCGCGTCCTCGACCCCACCGACGCCGACCACCTCGCCGGGCACGACGTCGTGTTCCTCGGGCTGCCGCACGGCGCGTCCGCCGAGGTCGCGGCGATGTTGGGCGACGACGCCCTCGTCATCGACTGCGGCGCCGACTTCCGGCTGCAGAGCAGCGCCGACTGGGAGGAGTTCTACGGCGGGGAGCACGCCGGGACCTGGCCCTACGGACTGCCGGAGCTGCCCGGACAGCGCGAGAAGCTGGTCGGCACGCGCCGGATCGCCGTGCCGGGCTGCTTCCCGACCGTCTCCACGCTCACGACGATGCCTGCGTTCCTCGCCGACCTCGTCGAGCCCGACGTCACGATCGTCGCGCCCACGGGGACGTCCGGAGCCGGCAAGAAGCTCGCCACGACGTTCCTCGGCTCGGAGGTCATGGGTCAGGCCAGCGCCTACGGCGTCGGCGGCGTCCACCGGCACACCCCGGAGATCGAGCAGAACCTCCGGGCAGCGAGCGCCTCCGCCGGCCGTGAGGACGCGGACCCCGTGGTGTCCTTCACCCCGATCCTCGCGCCCATGGCGCGCGGCATCCTCGCCACGGCGAGCGCTCCGCTGAAGGACGGCGTCGAGTCCGGCGACGTCCGCCGG
>JBQGDU010000021.1:0-2956 GCA_052039245.1 Aeromicrobium sp.
AGCGCGAGGTCGGCTCGAGAGCACCGAGCAGCGCGTCGTCGAGCGTCCCGAGCACCGGGCCGCTGGCCGAGCGGACCGCCGATGCGGGATCGGGCAGCTCCGTCAGGATGCTCATCGTGGCGAAGTGCGCCGAGAGGTCGACGACGAGTCCGTCTCGGATCGTGACGACGCTCGGTCCGTCCACGGCCCCCACGTGGACCCGTCCCACCAGGACGGCCGACTCCGCGTCGGCGGGGAGGATGGAGGCAGCGGTCGGCGGCCAGGTGGTTCCCCCTGCAGAGTTCCTCGTCATGCGACGACCTCGCACTCCGTGGCCGGGATACGTCCGTACAGCTCATCGAGGGTCGGCGCGAGGCGCGCTGCATCTGTCTGTCCGAGCACCGCGGTACGCACTGCCCGGGCCGCCAGGGTCTGGAACTCCACGGCGGCGTCGACCCGGGGTCGCACCCAGGACTGCTCGACGCTGCGTCGTGTACCGCGGTAGAAGTCACCGGTGCCGGCATTCAGCTCAGCGGACTCCCACGCTGCGATCGCGCTCGGCTGACCGGCGTGCCGCGGCACGAAGTCGGTCTGGGCGCGCTCGGACATGAGCCATCGCAGGTGATCCACCAGGGTGTCGTCGACGACGCAGCGGCGGCTGAGCGCGATCCCGGTGCCCCCGAGGACGGATCCCCGCCGACCGGAGCGGCCGATCGGGGCGTCCACGAACCGCAACGGACGGTCCCGATCCGCGCGGGTGTAGTTCACGTACCCGAAGGTGTGGGCGCAGTACACGGGGCCCCCGTCTCGAGACATCGCCTCCAGCACGTCGATCGGGTTGTGCCGATCCGGGAACGGACCGTCGCCGGCCAGCAGCGTCAGGAGACGCACGGCCTCGTCCACCACGTCGGCCGGCAGGAAACGTCCGTCCTCACCCGGCCGGTGACCGTGGGCGACCGCGATGGCGCACAGCGTCAGGAACAGGTGAGGGCCGCTGGTGGGCATCGTCGACGGGACCTGTGCGGCCAGCTGCACCGCCTCGTCCCATGTCGAGGGAACCGGCAAGCTCGGGTCGGCGACCACACCGACCTGCGTCGCCACGTCGAGCGGCAGCGCCCACTGCTCCCCGGCGAACTCGTAGGAGGCGAACGACGGACCGACGCTGCCCCCTCGCCAGACCTCGAGCTCCTCGGCGGTGAACACCTCACCCAACGGACGCAGTGCTCCTTCGTCGACCGCCTCCCCCACGTGGGGGTGGTCGATGACGAGCAGGTCGTAGGCCTGCGCGTTCTCCGCGATCGACGCCGACTCGAAGCCCTCCAACGGCTGGGTGTCCCAGTCGATCGGGCACGGCGCGTCTGCCTGGGTGGTGGCCGCGGCCAGGGCATCCAGGCCGCGCGGGTGGTCCCACGTCAGTCCGCTCCAGCGGGTCATCCACGCACCTCCGGCGGCAGGTGCGTGGAGGGGAGGTTCTGGAAGGCCACCGGCCGAGCGAACCGGAGCGCTGCTGCGGTGCCGACGGAGGTGGTGGTCGGGGCCGTCGTGGCCGGCCACGGTCCACCGTGCTGCTGCGCATCGCTCACGGTGACCCCCGTGGGCCACTGGTTCCACACCACGCGTCCGGCGATCGAGGCAGCCGCCTCCACCAGCCGCCCGGCGTCGACGTCGTCAGCGGTGGCGTGCAGGGTGCAGGTCAGCGCCCCCTCGACCAGGTCGAGGATCTCGAGGGCCTGGTCGACGCTCTGGTACTCGACGAGCGTCGAGACCGGACCGAAGACCTCCTCGCGGATGATGTCCGGGCTCGCCAGCGCTGCCTCGGCACTGACGCTGAGCACGGTCGCGGCCGGCGAGTCCGAACCGCTCGGTCCCTGGGCGACGACCTCCACGCCGTCGCGCCCACGCAGCCGCGCCAACCCGGCGTCGTAGCCGGACCGGATCGCGTCACTGAGCATGGGGTCGAGCGACGGGAGCTCGAGTCGCGACGCGAAGGCCGCCACGTCGGGCACGAGCACGACACCCGGCTGGGTGCAGAACTGGCCCGACCCGAGTGTGAAGGACCCGGTGAATCCGGCCACGACGTCCTCGGCGCCCCGGTCCCACGCCGACGCGGTCACCACGACGGGGTTGGTGCTGCCCAGCTCTCCGTAGAAGGGGATCGGGTCAGCACGGCGTGACGCGAGGTCGAAGAGGGCCCGCCCACCGGCGACCGACCCGGTGAACCCGGCGGCCTTGACCCGGCGATCCTGCACGGCGGCGACTCCCGCGTCGAGCCCGGAGATCACGTCGAGCGCTCCCTCGGGGGCGCCGGCCTGCGTCAGCGCCTGTTGAACGGTCGTGACCACCTCGGCCGAGAGTCGCGGATGTCCCGGGTGGGTCTTGACCACGACCGGACACCCGGCAGCGAGCGCGCTCACGGTGTCGCCTCCCGCGACCGAGAAGGCGAAGGGGAAGTTGCTCGCCGCGAACACCAGCACGGGGCCGATCGGCACCCAGGTCCGGCGGATGTCCGGACGTGGACCCATCGGCCACTCCGGATTCGCGTGGTCGACGACGGCGGGGAACAGCTCACCCTGGCGCAGACGCTCGGCGAAGAGCCGGGCCTGGAACGTCGTGCGCGTCAGCTCGCCCCTCAGCCGTCCCTCCGGCAGGTGTGTCTCCGCGCGGGCCACGGACACGAGGGCGTCGGTCCGGGCCTCCAGGCCCGAGGCGATGGCCTCCAGCCAGTCGGCCCGCTGCTCGTGGCCGGCACGGGACATGGACCGGGCGGCGCGAGCCGCCCGCTCGAGGATCTGGTCCACCGTGGTGGCATCGGAGTCGGTCATCGGGCGTCTCCTTCGTTCTTGCGATCGACAGCCAGGACGTGACGGCACACGAGCACCGTCTCGTCCCGCTGGTTGGCGGCCGTGTACTGCTTGGTGACCAGCCCGATGGACGGGTTCTTGTGGTCCCCGACCTAGACGACCTCGCTGCTGGCCGT
>JBQGDU010000022.1:0-12256 GCA_052039245.1 Aeromicrobium sp.
GACCTCGACCGACACCGTGGTCGTCACGGTGGCCGGTCCGGACCGGCTGCTTGCGGAGAGGGGCGAGCAGGTCCTCGTGCTGGACGCCGCGGACGGCAGCACCATCGGTCGGCTCCACGTCCCGACCGGGGCGCTCGCGGCAGGCGAAGACCGGCGCAGGGGCTCCGGCGCCGTCGTCGGTCTTCCGGGAGCGGCCCTCGTGCTCTGGGAGGACCAGGACGGCGAGCGCGCCGCGATCGTCGGCGCCCCCCGGGAGCGACGATGTCGGACGTGCCGCTGGACGGCTACACCCGGCCCTGAGCACGGGCCGGCGAGGATGGACCGTGGCACACTCTGTTGCCGTGTCCCTCCTCGCGCCTCGGGTGCCCCGCGACCTCCGCGCCGCCGTCGGCAACCTGAACGACAAGGTCCGTCGGCGCCGTATCGCCGACCTGCGCCGGACGCCCCGGACCCTCGTCAAGCTGACCTCGCACGCCTCGCTCTACCGCTACGACCCGGTGCCCGGCGTCGAGCAGCACGGTGACCCCGTGCTGTTCGTGCCGCCCCTCGCCGCGCCGGCGCTGGCGTTCGACCTGCGCCGCGGGAACAGCGTCGTCGAGTACTTCGTGGGGGAGGGCCGACCGGTCTACCTCATCGACTACGGTCCGGTGAGCTTCGAGCACAAGGACCTCGGCATCGAGCACTGGGTCGACACCGTGATCCCCACGGCCGTCCGTCACACGGTCGAGGATGCCGGGTCCCGTCGTCCCGGCGACCAGCCGTCGGGAGTGCACCTGACCGGATGGAGCCTCGGGGGGATCTTCACGATCCTGACGACCGCCGCTCACCCTGAGCTACCCGTCCTGAGTGCGGCGGCCGTGGCCAGTCCGTTCGACCTGCGGCAGGTGCCGCTGCTGGCGCTCGCCCGGCCGGTGAACATCGTCCTCGGCCCGTTCGTCGGGGTCGCCTACCGCGGCATCGGAGGAGTCCCGGCCGCGCTGACCCGCCTGGGCTTTCAGATCTCCGCGATCGACAAGTACCTCACGAAGCCGTTCGCGGTGCTCACCCACGCCGACGACCGGGACTTCCTGGCCCAGCTCGAGGCGGTGGACCGCTTCATGGACAGCATGTACGCCTACCCGGGCCGCACGTTCGGCCAGCTGTACCACGTCGTGATGCGCTCGAACGAGTTCGCGGGCGGCACGATGTTCCTCGCGGGCCGCGACGTCGAGCTCGCCGACATCGACAAGCCGGTGCTCGTGGTGGCGGGCACCGACGACACCCTCGCCCCGCAGCCGGCCGTCGAGCACTTGCTGGACCTCGTCCCGAACGCGCCGGACTCCCGGCTCGTCCAGGCGCCCGGAGGACATCTCGGCGTGCTCACCGGCCGGGCCGCGAAGCACACCACCTGGCCGTCGATGGAGACCTTCTACACCGAGCACGACCACCGGCACTGACCTCCGGTCCGCGAAGGACCGGAGGTCGTCCGCTCAGCGGAGCGTGGCGACGTCGATGACGGCGCGGTAGCGCACGTCGCCGTCGACGACCTTGTCGTAGTACTCGTCGACCTCGTCGGCGCCGATGACCTCGACGGTGGCGGTGATGCCGTGCTCGGCGCAGAAGTCGAGCATCTCCTGCGTCTCCGGGAGCCCGCCGACCATCGACCCCTCGAGCCCGCGTCGCAGGGTGAGCAGGGAGAACGCCTTGACCTCGAGGCTCTCCGTCGGCGCGCCGAGGTTGACCATCGTGCCGCCCCGGCCCAGCAGCCCCAGGAAGGCGTCGAGCGGGACGGCGGAGCCGACGGTGTTGACCAGCAGGTCGAACGTCCCGCGCAGCTTCCTGACGGCCGCGCGGTCCTCCGTGGCGACGTAGTCCTGCGCGCCGAACTCCAGGCCGTCGTCCTTCTTGGCGTCGGTCCGGCTCAGGACCGTGACCTCCGCGCCCATCGCCGCCGCGATCTTGACGGCGACGTGCCCCAGGCCGCCCATGCCGATGACGCCGACCTTCTTGCCACGCACGTCGTGACGCTTGAGCGGCGCGTAGGTGGTGATGCCGGCACAGAGCAGCGGAGTGGTGGCGGCGAGGTCGACGCCGTCGGGCACCTTGACCACGAAGTGGTCGCGGACCACGACCTGCTCGCTGTACCCGCCGTAGGTGATCTCGCCGGCGTAGTCCTTGGCGGAGTAGGTCTGGACGACGCCCTTGCTGCAGAACTGCTCCTCGCCGTCGCGGCAGGCGTCGCAGTCGAGGCAGGAGTCGACGAAGCAGCCGACGCCGACCACGTCGCCGACGGCGTGCGTCGTGACGTCGTCGCCGATCTCCTCCACCGTGCCGACGATCTCGTGCCCGGGCGTCATCGGGAAGATACCGCCGCCCCACTCGTCGCGGGCCTGGTGGATGTCGGAGTGGCAGATGCCGGCGTAGGCGATCTTGATGCGCACGTCGTTCGCACGCAGGTCGCGGCGCTCGAGCTCGGTCCGCTCGAAGGACGCCTCGGCCTCGGGTGCGGACAGGGCGGCGACGGTGGTGGTCATGGTGTCCTCTCATCGGGTGGCCCGTGGGTGCCGGGACCACCACCGATGGTCCCTCGCGGAGCCGTGGCCGCAACCTGAGTCACCGTCCGCGACCCCGGCTAGTCTGGTGCCATGCCGGAGATGCCGGAGGTCGACGCTCTCGTCGCGTTCCTGCGTGAGAAGACCCGCGGCGCCGTCGTGGCCGAGGTCGAGCTCGCGTCCTTCTCGGTGCTCAAGACGTACGACCCGCCCGCCTCCGCTCTTGCCGGGCTGGAGCTGACCGGGGTGACCCGGCACGGCAAGTTCGTCGACCTCGAGGTCGACGGCCTGCACGTGGTCATCCACCTGGCCAAGGCGGGGTGGCTGCGCTGGTCCGACGCCTTCAACGACAAGCGCCTCAAGGTCGGCAACGGCCCGCTCGCCGCGCGCTTCCGCCTCGACGCCGGCGCCGGGCCGAGCGTCGGCTTCGACCTCACGGAGGCGGGCACGCGCAAGGGGTTGGCGGTCTACATCGTGCGGGACCCGGCCGACGTGCCCGGCATCGCCGCGCTGGGCCCGGACCCGCTCTCCGACGGCTTCGCCCTGGCCCCCTTGGCCGAGGGTCGCCGCATGCAGGCCAAGCGGTTCCTGCGCGACCAGAAGATCCTGGCCGGCATCGGCAACGCGTACAGCGACGAGATCCTGCACGCGGCCAGGATGTCGCCCTTCGCCATCGTCGCGGACCTGGACGCCGAGGAGCTGGGTCGGCTCCAGACCGCCGTCCACGACGTGCTCACGGAGGCGCTGGAGGAGGCGCACGGCAAGCCCGCCGCCGATCTCAAGGACGCCAAGCGCACCCGGATGCGGGTCCACGGTCGCACTGGCGAGGCCTGCCCGGTGTGCGGCGACACGATCGCCGAGGTCACCTTCAGCGACTCCTCGCTGCAGTACTGCCCGACGTGCCAGACCGGTGGCAAGCCGCTCAAGGACCGCTCCACCAGCAAGTTCCTCAAGTAGCGATCGGTTCCTCGCCAATCATCCCAGCGCCACGAGGGAGACCGCCGCGGCGGCGAGGACCAGCCCCACGCCCTGGGTGGCGTGGATGCGCTCCTTGAGCAGCATGGTGGCGAGCAGGACGGTCACGGCGGGGTAGAGGGAGGAGATCACCGCCACCACGGAGAGCAGCCCGTGCGCCGTCGCGACGAGGAAGGCGCCCGTGGCGAGCGCTCCGAGCGGCCCCATGACGATCGCTCGCCAGGCCGCCGGATCCCGTGGCACCCAGACCTGCCTGAGGGCGACGGCCGTGAGGACGACGCTGAGGATCGATCCCGTCTGGGTGATCACGAGCGGGAGCAGTCCGGCGTCCTCACGGATCTGACCGACGGCGGCGAACAGCACCCCGAAGCCGAGCCCGGCCAGCGTTCCGTCGACGACGCCGCCCCGGTGGGTGAGGTCCCCGTCGACCATGCGCGAGATCAGCAGGATGGCGGGGAAGGCGAGGGCGATGCCGAGTGCGGCCAGCAGACCTGGTCGATCGCCCGTGCCGAGTCCGATCACCACCGGCAGCAGGGCGCAGGTGACGGCCGACAGCGGGGCCACGACGCCCATCCGCGACCCGGCGAGACCGCGGTAGAGGAAGGCCGTGCCGACGCCACCGCCCAGCCCGGCCGCGGCGCCCCACCACCAGTCCGCCGCGTTCGGGGCGCCGCCGACGACGAGGGCGACGACGGTGATGCAGACCGCCGAGGACGCCTGTCCCACGACCGCCACCTGCCACGGGCCGGCTCGTTTGCTGAAGATGCCGCCGAGGAAGTCCGAGACGCCGTACGCGACGGCGGAGAGGAGCGACAGGACGATGGCCACCGATGAAGCCTAGGGTCACGGGAGAGTGACCGGGCGACGTGGCCGTCGGAACGGCGTCGCCCTTCCGACGGCCTCCTAGACTGGGGCCATGAGAGAAGGTCGACGGTCCTGGGGTGCGCGCACCAACGACACGGTCGGGAACCTCGCCGGTCGGGTGGACGGTCAGACCTCGCAGGCTGCCGAGCACGCCGCCCGGGTGCTGGTGCCGACCGTCCGGCTG
The DNA here is from genome assembly GCA_052039245.1 of Aeromicrobium sp. Lineage (GTDB taxonomy): Bacteria > Actinomycetota > Actinomycetes > Propionibacteriales > Nocardioidaceae > Aeromicrobium. The sequence goes on from JBQGDU010000022.1 coordinate 4,555, forward strand.
CTGCGCTACCCGACTCTCGCCCTGCTCGTCGTCCCCGTGCCGTTCGTGCTCGCCACGCTCGGTCTCGGGCTCGCCACGGACGGTGCGCCACGCATCGTCCTGATCGTGGTCGGGCTGCTCATGGGGCTCGTGTCGTTCGCGTTCGGCGTCCGGCGGCACCGGGTCCTGAAGGCCGTCGAGGAGCCGGAGGCGCTCGCCACCGAGCTGGGCATCGCGGTCGCCCTGAGTGATCGCGCCGAGGAGACCCGCGGAGTGCTCACCGCCATCGGCGGGGGAGGCGGCGCACGAGTCTTCTCCCGGCTCAAGGGTCTGTGGAGCGGCGTCACGATGACCGGTCGCTGGATCGACGGCATCGGCGACCTCGAGCGCGCCCGGTACTTCTTCCCACCCAAGATCGGCACGACGGTCACCGTCACGCTGGCGGCCCTGTGGCTCGTGCCGATCTCGGTCGTGGTCACGCTGCTGGCGTTCATCGCCGTTCTCGCCCGCGCCCTCTGACGTGCGGATCGACGTCGACGACCCGACGCGTCCCGACGTCGTCCGGCTCCTGCAGGAGCACCTCGCCGACATGTACGCGACGTCGCCCGCCGAGAGCGTGCACGCGCTGGACCCCGCGGCGCTCACGACGCCCGACCTCACGTTCTGGACGGCACGCGAGGACGGCGTCGTCGTGGGGTGCGCCGCGCTCAAGCGGCTCACCGACGAGCACGCAGAGCTGAAGTCTATGCGTTCCGCGAGCGCGGCGCGGGGGCGCGGCGTCGGGGTGCGGCTGCTGGCCCACGTCCTCGCCGAGGCCACCGCACGGGGGTACCGCCGGGTCAGTCTCGAGACCGGCACACAGGACTACTTCGCACCCGCGCGCGGCCTCTACCGCTCCCACGGCTTCGTGGAGTGCGGGCCGTTCGCCGACTACGCGCCCGATCCCAGCAGCACCTTCCTGACCCTCGCGATCGCGACGCCCGCAGGAGCGGATGCCGGCACGGACTGACCCGGCCGGCAGACCCCCGTCGCCGGGCGGGCATCTGTCGTCCAGGGAGCCGCGGACCCTGCCGGACGCCCGATGTTCAACCCGTCGTTCGTGCGGCCCGTGCTGCGGGGCGTAAAGTGTGGGCCGTCCCGCCCCGACCCCACGAGGTGCCTCGTGACCCGTCGCGCTCTCTCCGCCGTCGCCGCTGCCGCCGTGACGGTCAGCCTGTCCGTCAGTGCTGCCCTCGTGAGCCCGGCGGCCGGTTCCCCGGCGACCACCGAGCCGGACCGCATCGTGCTCAACCCGACGGCGGACCCGGCGACGAGCCAGACCGTCACGTGGCGGACCTCGACGGACGTGCGGGACCCGGTCGTGGAGGTACGCACCAGCGGCGGCGCCGACGTCCGCCAGGTGCCTGCGGACGACTCGACGCGCGTCCGCCTCGCGGGCGTGAGGCCGGCGGTGCACCACGACGCCACCCTCGACGACCTCGAACCCGCGACGCAGTACGACTACCGCGTCGGGGCCAGCGGTCACGGGTGGTCGTCCTGGACGACGTTCCGCACCGCCACGGAGGGGGAGCCGGGCACACCGTGGGAGTTCCTCTACTTCGGCGACGTGCAGAACGGCCTGGACTCGGTCTGGCCGGACGTGGCCGGTGCGGCGTACGAGCAGCATCCCGACTCCGAGCTGTCGCTGTTCGCCGGCGACCTGATCAACAACGCCGACGAGGACGACGACTGGGCCCAGTGGTTCGACGGTGTCGGCAAGGCCGCCCGGACCCAGCAGGTGGTGGCCACGCCCGGCAACCACGAGTACACCGGCGACCTGCTGCTGCAGCAGTACCGCGCGCACTTTGAGTTCCCGTCCAACGGGCCGGCGCTGCGCGGGGAGGACGTCTGGTTCACCGACTACCAGGGCGTCCGGTTCGTCTCCCTCAACGGCAACGCGCCGCTCGGCGGGCTGGACCAGGCCGCGTGGCTCGACCGGGTGCTGCGCGACAACCCGAACCAGTGGACCGTCGTGACCTTCCACTACCCGATGTTTTCGCTCCGTCCCCAGCGCGACAACATCGCCACCCGATCCGCCTGGCTGCCCGTCCTGGAGAAGCACGGTGTCGACCTCGTCCTGCAGGGACACGACCACGGCTACGCGCGGGGGCACGTGCGCGCCAACGAGGGCGCGGACGGCGTCGCGGGCCCGGCGTACGTCGTCTCGGTCGCCGGCAGCAAGTACTACGAGGCGGACCGCGAGGACAGCAACAACTGGACCCGCAACGGTGCGCGCCGGGTGAAGGCCCTGGAGGACGTCTCCACCTACCAGAGCATCCGGGTGGAGGGGGACCGCCTCGTCTACCGGTCCGTGGCCGCGTCCGTCGGCGACGCCCCGACCGGCGGCGTCGAGCCCGGTGACGTCGTGGACGCGTTCAGCATCACCAAGGCGTCCGACGGGCGCCCCCTCGTCACCGACGACCCGCTCGACTGATCGAGCCCGTCCCGCTCGCGGGAGACCGACTCAGCGAGCCCGGGGGCCGTCGACGACGTGCTGGACCGCGGGGGCGTACTGGGCGACGACGGTCTCGACGTCGGCCCGGGCGAGGGGGTCGACGGCCAGCACGTACCGGGCGATGCCGAGCCCGATCACCTGGCTCACCACGAGCGTCGCCCGGACGTCGGCGTCGTCGCCCTTGAGCGCGCCGAGCAGGACGTCGCGGACGATGCTGCGCACGACGTCGGCCACCGGAGCCGTCGGAGCGGTCGGCCCGGTCGGTCCACCCAGGCCGCTGCGCACGAGCGCCGCGAAGACGTCCGCATGTGGGTCCCAGCTGCTGACGAAGGTCCGGACGAGCCGCTCGCCGAGACCGACGGGACCGGGTTCGACCACCGCGGTGAGCTTCGCCAGAGGGTCCACGGGCAGGTCGAGCGTGGCGACGAAGAGTCCCTGCTTGCCCCCGAAGTAGTGGTTGACCAGACTCGCGTCGACGCCGGCGTCGGAGGCGATGGAGCGCAGCGACGCTCCGGCGAAGCCCCTGGCGGCGAACTGCTCGCGGGCGGCGGCGAGGAGCGCGGCGCGCCGGTCGCCCGCGTCGTCGCCGGAGGGACGACCGCGTCGACGGGTCGGCTCTGCGGGTCCGGTGGGGGCCATGCGGGCAATCTACGACGTGACGGGAGCCGACTCGCCGCCGCCCGACGCCGGGATCTCTCACGGGGTGCGGCGCCGCAGCGTCGCACCGGCCAGGACCACCGCGGCGAGGGAGAAGCCGAGCAGGATGGTGACGTCGGTGCCGAGGCCGTCGGTCTCGCCGGCCGCGGTGAGGGAGAGCGCGTCGACCGCGTGGCTCAGCGGGAGCACCTCGGAGAACAGCTCCAGACCCCGCGCCATCGTCTCGCGCGGCGTGATGATGCCGCACAACAGGATCTGCGGGATGACGACGAGCGGCATGAACTGCACCGCCTGGAACTCGGTGGTCGCGAAGGCCGACGTGAAGAGTCCCAGCACCGTGCCCAGCACGGCCACGAGCACGGCGAGGCCGACCGTGCCGGCAGGGGAGGCCAGGTCGAGATCGAGCAGCCAGATCGCGACCGCGGCACTCGTGAACGCCTGTAGGAGTGCCGCGAGTCCGAGCGCCAGCGCGTACCCACCGACGAGCTCTCCGCGTCGCAAGGGCGTGGTGAGGATCCGTTCGAGCGTTCCCGAGGTCCGCTCGCGCACCATCGTCACCGACGTCACCAGGAACATCAGGATGAACGGGAAGACGCCGAGCATGAGCGGCCCCACGCGATCGAAGGCGCCGGGCGCGTGGGCCAGGACCTCACGGAAGAGCCACAGCAGGAGCGAGGGGACGACGACGATCATCGCCATGCTGCGATGGTCGTGGGAGAGCTGCCGCAGGACCCGCCCGGCGGTGCTGAGCGTGCGGTTCACGCTGCCTCCTCGGCGATCGTCAGGAAGGCCTGCTCGAGGTCGTCGGACCGTCCCCGGGTGCGCAGCTCGTCCGGGGTCGCCTGCGCCACCAGGTGCCCCTCGCGCAGGAGGACGACCGTGTGGCACCGGGCGGCCTCGTCCATGACGTGGCTCGAGACGAGCAGCGTGGCGCCCGCGGCGGCGAGCTCCTCGAACAGCTGCCACAGATCGCGTCGCAGGACGGGATCGAGCCCGACGGTCGGCTCGTCGAGCAGGTGGAGCTCCGGGCGGGTCAGCAGCGCCGCCGCGAGCGAGACCCGGGTGCGCTGACCGCCGGACAGGTTGCCGGTGAGGTCCTTCTCCCGGCCGCGCAGCCCGACGTCGCCGAGTGCTCGGTGGACGTCGGCCGAGCCGGCCCCGGAGAGCGAGGCGAAGTACCGCAGGTTCTGGACGACGGTGAGGTCGGGGTAGACGGAGCTGGCCTGCGTGACGTAGCCGACGCGACCGCGGTTCTCGGCGCTGCCGGCAGGGGAGCCGAGCACGGTCACCGCGCCCGACCGCACGACCTGGGAGCCGACGACGCAGCGGATCAGCGTCGTCTTGCCACAGCCACTGGGACCGAGCAGTCCGGTGATGGAGCCGGTGGGGACGCAGAGGTCGAGTCCGTGCAGGACGTCCCGGCCTCCTCTGCGCACGCGGAGGGCGTCGACCTCGATCGCTATATTCAACATATGTTGAATATAGGTCGGCGGGGTGTCGCCGGTCAAGGGATGCGCCCTCCCGTGACGGCGCGCACGTCCCTACGCTGGAGATCATGACCGGACCCGTCACCGTCTCCATCACGCGCCACGTCGCACCCGATCACGAGGATCAGATGCTGGCGTGGCTACGAGCCGGCACCGAGCTCGCCGAGCGCTTCGACGGCTTCCTCGGCTCGGGGTGGGTGCGTCCCTCCTCGGACTCGACGCGGTGGCACATGCTCTACCGCTTCGCCGACGCCGACCGCCTCGAGGCGTGGATGACGTCGCAGCAGCGGCGCTGGTGGCTGGACTCCGCCCAGGGCTTCGTCGACGAGAGCACGCTCGAGCGTCGGACGGGCATCGAGGGCTGGTTCGACGAACCGGCCCAGCTGGACGTCGAGGACCTGCGCCCGACACCCGCTCCGCCACCGCGGTGGAAGCAGATGGTGGCGATCTTCGTCGTGTTCTGGCCGTTGAGCCTGGTGATGAACTCCGTCGGCGCCTGGGCGCTCCCCGACCTGTGGCTGCCCGTCCGGGTCACGCTGACCGTGTGCCTCATGACCCCGCTGATGACCTACGTGCTGCTGCCGTGGATCACCCGGCTGCTCGCCCCCTGGCTCAACCGGGCCCGCGACTGATCAGCTCTTGGCGCGCGTGGCCTTCGGCTTGGTGGCGGCCTTCTTGGCCTGCCGAGCCTTCTTGGGCCGGGCGCCGGCGCGGTGCACCAGCACCGGGCAGGTGGCCTGGTTGATGACCCGGTGGGCGACCGAACCCATGAGGACGGCCTGCGTCCGCGTGCTCTGCGAGGCGATGACGATGAGCCCGGAGTCGAACCGGCCGGCGGCCTTGATGATCTCCGACGACGGCGAGCCGCTGTAGACGTGCGTGCTGACCGGCGGTCCCCAGTCGGCGAGCGCCTCTGCCACCTGCAGGGTCGCCTTCTCGGCCGACTTGCGGAAGGACAGCTCGTCGATGGACTCCTTGCCGCCGTCGTCGGTGGCGAACGGCACGGCGGCGAGCGGGCTCACGACGGCGACGACGCCGACCTTGGTGACCGACTCCGCGTCGACGATCGAGCGGAGGTAGGTGGCCGAGGCCAGGGACTGCTTCGACCCGTCGGTGGCGATGAGGACGTGCATGGCGACTCCTGTGGGTTCCAGTGGCGGGATTGGTCGAGAACGGGGCTCAGCCGGCGATCTCGTCGGCGTCGATGGGCGGAGGGTCGCCCTTGGTGAGGGCGTTGTTGACGAAGTACAGGACGACGCCGATCGCCAGGATGGCACCGCACCAGACGAGCGCGCCAGGGTCGTCGATGATCGTGTAGACCAAGATGGCGGCGTTCGCCGTCACGCCCAGGTAGAGGATCCACAGCGGAGCGGAGTAGTGCTCGTGCTCCAGCGGGGACGAGCGCAGCTTGATCGCGCAGGCGCACACCATGCCGTACACCACGATGAGGAACAGCACCGTGACCACCGCGAGCCGATCGACGTCGGCCGTGGCGAGCAGCAGGCACACCATGCTCGCGGTGAAGAGGATCGAGACCCACGGGGTGCGGCGGCTGTGGTGCGTGCGGGCGAAGACCCGGGGCACGATGCCCTGCTTGGCCATCCCGTACATGATGCGGGACTGCGCGACGAGCGAGACGAGCGCCGTGTTGGTGACGGCGACGAGCGCGATCGCGGAGAACACCGCCGACGGCACCGGCAGGGGACCGTTCTCGACCACCGTCAGCAGGCTCCCGTCGTTGCCCTGGTTGGCGCCCAGCTCCTCCAGGGGTGCCACCGACGACGCGATGAACGCGATGACGACGTACAGCACGCCGGCGAGCGTCATGCCGCCCAGCAGGGCCTTCGGGAAGACCCGGCTCGGCTCGCGTGTCTCCTCGGCGATGTTGGCGGCGTTCTCGAAGCCGGTCATGGCGAAGAACGCGAGGGCCACACCGCTCAGCACCACGAGCGCCTTGTTGCCCTCGTTCAGCTGGAACGGCTGGCTGAGGTCGGCGTCGCCGCTGCCGAGCACCATCGCGCCGATGACCAGGATGATCACCAGGCCGGTGCTCTCGACGAGGGTCATGACCATGTTCGCCCACACCGACTCGGTGATCCCGCGGAAGTTCAGCAGGGAGAGCGCCACGATGAACGCGATCGCCACGACCGTGGTGGGGATGCCGCCGATGAGCCCCTGGAAGTAGGGACCACCGAAGACCCGGGCGAGCGTGCCGGCGGCCGCGATCGTCGCCGCCAGCAGGCAGAACGTGACGAGGAAGGTGAGCGGCCGGTTGTCGAACGCCTTGTGCGTGTACAGAGCGGCACCGGCGGCCTGCGGGTACTTGGTGATCAGCTCGGCATACGCGAACCCGGTGAGCAGCGCCACCGAGACGCCCACGACGAACGAGAGCCAGAACGCCCCGCCGACCGTGTACGCCATGACGCCGATCAGCGCATAGATCCCGGACCCGAGGACGTCCCCCAGGACGTAGAAGAAGAGCAGCTTGCCGGTGATGGAGCGCTGGAGCTCCTCGGTCTGCGCCGGTGTGGATGCCGGTTCGGCCATGACGTCCCCCTCAGGTTCTTGTCATCGTGGCCGCGATAGTCGCACCGCGCAACCCTGTTCCGTCAGCAGCAGCGAGCCATGGGCGCGTGCGCAACCTGCTCGCTGCGGTGCCGCTCGAACTCGCGACGCGTGGCGGGCTCGACGCCGTCGCGCGCGCAGCGCTCGAGATAGGCGTCCCAGCGCGACTCGCCCGTGAACTCGCGGACGAGTCGCCGCAGTCCGGCCAGACGCGGCCTCATCGTGGGCTCCCGCTCGGCTCGCGGGAGGCCTCCCACTCCGCGACGGCCTTCTTCTCCGTCGCGGTGGCGATGAAGTCCGCCGGTGCGACGATCTGGGACGGCGTGTGCGGGACCTCCGTCGTCGGCAGGGAGCCGGCACGCAGCGCCCGGACCCACACGACGGCGGCATTGGCGACGATGACGATGACGAGCAGCGCGAAGACCGACTGGATGATGCCGTTCGTCGTCGAGTTCGTGATGATCTGGTTCATCTGTCCCTCATCGGCGGCCGGAGCGAGGATCTCCCCGGCGTCGCGGGC
>JBQGDU010000023.1:0-3022 GCA_052039245.1 Aeromicrobium sp.
GGTGATCAACCGCTCGGAGTTGGCCCCGAAGTTCTGGAACGACGAGGGGACGAAGCAGAACCCCAAGGAGTGGCAGCGGTTCGGCAAGGCCATCCGTGAGCTCACCGGCGGCGAGGACATCGACATCGTCTTCGAGCACCCGGGTCGGGAGACCTTCGGCGCGTCGGTCTACGTGACGCGCAAGGGCGGCACCATCACGACGTGCGCGTCGACCTCGGGCTACATGCACGAGTACGACAACCGCTACCTGTGGATGAACCTCAAGCGCATCGTCTCGAGCCACTTCGCCAACTACCGCGAGGCGTACGAGGCGAACCGGCTGATCGACCAGGGCAAGATCCACCCGACCCTGTCGCGCTCGTACACGCTCGACGAGGTCGGCCAGGCCGCGCTCGACGTGCACCAGAACAAGCACCAGGGCAAGGTCGGCATCCTCGCTCTGGCCCCCGAGGAGGGCCTGGGCGTCCGCGACGAGGAGAAGCGCGCCCGGCACCTCGACGCGATCAACCGATTCCGGGGAGTCTGAGACCGGCCAAGGCCCCCAGATGTGTGAGCCCGTGCACCCGAACCACCGGTGATCGGGTGCTGGTGCTCACAGATCTGGGGGCCTTGGCGTGCCGCTAGAGTGGGCGACGCCGAGCATCCTTCCCATCCGAGTTCCGAGAAGAGAGCCGAGACAGCATGTCCGACCAGTCCGGATTGTCCATCTTCGACGCGGCCCGCAAGTCCGAGCAGGTCAGCTTCCCGCAGGCGCGCCGTGGCGGGTACGACACCGACGCGGTGGATGCGTGGGCGCGCAACCAGGGCACCCAGCTGCGTGACGCCGCGACGACGGTCCAGGCCCTCCAGGAGGAGAACGATGAGCTGCACGACCTCGTCTCCCAGCTGAGGGAGCGCCTGGAGTCGGTCGAGAACCCCTCGTACGCCGGCCTCGGCGGTCACGCCGCCCAGCTGTTGAACCTCGCGGAGCAGGAAGCGGCCGACATCCGCACCCGCGCACAGCGTGAGGCCGACGACCTGGTCCGCACGGCGGAGGAGGATGCCGAGCTCCTGCGCACCACCGCCCGCAAGGAGGCCGAGGACCTGCGCACGCGCGCCGTCGCCGAGCTGGAGCAGAAGCGTCGCGACCTGCTGGAGGAGGCGGAGTCCCGCAGCGCCGAGGCCACGACCCACGCCGCCGACATCCGCGCCCAGGCCGAGCGGGAGGCCGAGCAGATCCGGCTCGCTGCGGAGCAGGAGGCCCAGAACGCCCGACTCGGCGCCCAGCGAGAGGTCGAGCAGGCCCGCGCGGCCGCCGACCGCGAGGTCACCGAGGCCCGTCGGGTGCTGGCCGTGGAGAAGGAGCGCCTTGCGCGCGAGGCCACCGAGAACCACGCCGCCGCGACCGAGCAGACCTCCAAGCTGGTGGCGGACGCGGAGTCGCGCGCCGCCGCCGCGGACGATCGTGCCCGCGGCCTGATGAAGCAGGCCGAGGCCGCACGGGAGGCCACCACGGCCGAGACCGCTCGTCTCCTGGAGAACGCACAGCGCGAGGCCGACTCGCTCGTCAGCAACGCCTCGGCCGAGGCCGACCACCTGCGCGCCTCCGCAGCCACCGACGTCGAGCGCCAGACCCGCTCCCTGCGGTCGGAGGTCGAGGAGCTGCAGCGTCGCCGCCAGACGATCCTTGACCAGATGGGCCAGCTGCGCGACGTCATGACGAGCTTCGCCGGTGTGCCTGCGGCTGCACCGGCCGAGGCGCCCGCGACACCCGAGGCGCCCGAGGCATCGGCCGAGTCGGCGGCCACCGACGACGTCGCAGACGCCCCGGAGGACACCGACGTGGCGGTGCCGACCGAGGACGCCGACACGGCGGACGAGGTCGACGCTGACGATCACACGCAGGTCATCCCCACGGTGACCGCTGAGGACGCGACGGCCGAGCAGCCGTCGGTCGAGGACCCGCGCTCCTGAGTCGAGGCCGCCGTCCCTCAGGGACGGCGGCGCCAGCAGTCCCGGTGCCAGTGCCGACGTTCGTCGATCGCGTCGGCGCTGAGCAGCCCCTTCTCGACCGGCCACACGAGGACGTGCGGCGTGGCCGGAGGGATCGGCCGCGAGCACCACGGGCACGTGTACGTCTTCTGCGACGACGCTCCTGTGAGACGGCGGACGTTCCACGCACCGTCGCGGCGCTGCTCGATCTCCGACGCCGGGTCCAGCGACGGCGGACGCGAGGGACGTGGACGACGGCGACGGCGGGACACCCCGACGATGCTAGGCCGTGTCCCTCACACCGAACGGTCGGCCGGCTCCGGAGCCTTCGATCCATCAGGGGCGTCCTCCGGACGGGAGCGGCGCACCAGCGTGCACGACCCCCTCAGATCAGCTCCAGCACGGGCCCCTCGTGGATGGCGCGGTACACGACGTTGCGGATCGCATTCGCCTCGTCCGAGGTGAGGGTGCGGTCGATGGGGCGGAGCACGATCCGCAGCAGGAGGTTGACCTGGCCGTCCTGCGTGCCGAGCCGAGCGCGCGCCGCCTCGGTGAGCTCCTCGTGCGTGGTCCGACCGAGCACCTCGACGGACTCGATGACGTCGGCGTCGGCGCCGAGGGCGTTGCGGACACGGTCCCCCAGCGTCTCCTCGTCCTCCTCTGCACCCAGGACCACCGAGAGGTCGCGCCGCACAGCCGGCAGCAAGGAGACGTGGCGCCATGGCTCCAGAGTCTCCATCTGGGCGGCGATGCGCGGGTCCTCTGCTCGCAGGTAGCGGATGTCGGGGATGCCCTTGCGCAGCATCAGGGCCCGCTCCAGCCCCATCCCCAGGGCAAGGCCGGACCACTGCTCCGGGTCGAGACCCGAACCGCGCAGCACCCCCGGGTGGATGCGTCCGCACTCCGCGAGCTCCAACCACTCGCCCTCGTGCAGGACGTCGATCTGCCGACCACCCGCCGTGTACGGGTGCGAGACGTCGGTCGTCCTCCACTCGGCGCTCGGCAGCACCGCCTCGACCACGCGGCCGATCATCCGCAGCATGTCCTCATC
>JBQGDU010000024.1:0-1673 GCA_052039245.1 Aeromicrobium sp.
CGACCTCGACGACCGCGTCACCCTGCTGGCGGCGCTGCGCGCGGCCGAGGAAGACGACCAGGTCCGGGCGATCGTGCTGACCGGCACCGGTGAGATCTTCTGCTCCGGCGGAGACATCGCCTCCATGTCGCCCGACCCCGACGTCGCCCGACGTCGGCTGGACCTGGTCAACCAGGTGGCCCGCCAGCTCCACGGCGCGGCGACGCCGATCGTCACTGCCGTCGAGGGCGGAGCGTTCGGTCTCGGGCTGTCGCTGACCAGCTTCTCCGACCTGGTGGTCGCCGGCTCCGGGTCGCGCTTCTCCGCCGCCTTCGCCAAGGTCGGCCTCGTGGCCGACACCGGCCTGTTCCACAGCCTTCCGCAGCGGGTCGGCCCGGGGCGGGCGCGTCAGCTCCTGCTCACGGCACGGACCGTCGACGCCGCGGAGGCGCTGGACATCGGACTCGTCGACGAGCTGGTCGAGGACGGGAGCACCCTGGAACGTGCCGTCGAGCTCGCCGAGCGCCTCGCGGCCTGGTCCGCTCCCATGGTCGCGGCGACGCGCAGGATCCTGGCCCAGCCCGACCAGAGCCTGGAGGCCGTGCTCGCCGCCGAGGCGCAGGTCCAGGTCGAGCTGATGGCCGGTCCGGAGTTCGCTGAAGGACGGGCGGCCTTCCTCGAGCGTCGTCGCCCCGACTTCGTGGGGGTCTGAGGTGCTGGCGCCGGGAACCTTCGACGACAGGGTCGCGGTCGTCACCGGTGGCGGGTCGGGCATCGGCCTCGCCATCGCCGGTGAGCTCGCGAGGCTCGGAGCGTCGGTGGCGCTCCTCGGCCGGACGGAGCAGACGCTGCGCGACGCCGCGGGCGGACTCGCCGAGCGGGGTGCCGAGGTCTCCGTGCACGCCGTGGACGTGCGTGACCGGGACGGCGTCGATGCCGCCCTGCACGACGTGGTGGACCGGCACGGACGCCTCGACCACCTCGTGAACTCGGCGGCCGGCAACTTCCGCGTCCCACCAGAGGAGATGTCGGCCGGCGCCTGGGACGCCGTCGTGCAGATCGTGGAGTACGGGACGTGGCACTGCACCCAGCTCGCCGGCCGGTACTGGCTGGAGCAGGGCATCGCCGGGTCGGTACTCAACATCGGCTCGACCATGGCGCAGGACGGGGGACCGGACACGGTGCACTCCGCCAGCGCGAAGGCGGCGGTGGAGACGATGACGCGGTCGCTCGCCGTGGCCTGGGGTCCGCACGGCATCCGGCTGAACGTCCTCGTCCCGGGCTCGACCGAGGGCACCGCGGGACTGGCCGCCCTGCACACCACGCCCGGTGAGGACGTCGACCCGGCGGCCATCGTCCCGCTGCGCAGGCTCGGCACGCGACAGGAGCTGGCCGAGGCGGCCTCCTACCTGCTGAGCGACCACGCCTCGTACATCACGGGGGCGCGGTTGGTGATGGACGGCGGGCGGTCGCTGGGCCGGTTGTGAGACGCGCCCGCCACGGCGCGCGGGTGATGCGATCCGGCCGGCGCGGCAGACTGGGTCCATGCATCCGTTGCACGAGCTGACCGAGGCCGACCTGCGGCGCCGTACCAGCATGAAGTGGCGCACGTACCCCGACGATGTCCTGCCGATGTTCGTCGCGGAGATGGACGTCGTGACGCCCGAGCCCGTGGCCCGGGCGGTGCGGGACGC
>JBQGDU010000025.1:0-5262 GCA_052039245.1 Aeromicrobium sp.
GTGGAGATCAAGGTCGCCGCCGTCACCGGGCAGGCTTGAGCGACCACGCCTCCAGGTTCTCGTAGCCCTTGACCGAGATCCGCCGGGTGCGCCGCAGCCGGTACCGCTGCGGCTCCCGGCCCTCGTCGGCCTCGCGCAGCAGCTCGGCCAGCCCACCGCCGACGAGCACCCGTCCCGGGCGACTCACCGACGTCAGGCGCGACGCGATGTTGACCGTCGGCCCGAACACGTCGCCCATCTGTGCCAGCACGGGGCCGTGTGCGAGCCCCACCCGCACCTGCGGGAACAGGTCGTCCTCGTCCTCCCCGAGGTCGACCATCGCCAGCGCGACCTCCGCGGACCGCTCGGGGTCCTCGATCATGAAGAGCACCTCGTCGCCGATGGTCTTCACCACCTGACCCCCCGCGTCCACGACGAGCGAGGTCACCGCCCCCTCGAAGTGGTCGACCAGCTCGGCGAGGTCGCGCGTGCTGAGCTGACGGCTGCGCGAGGTGTATCCCACGATGTCGACGAACCCCACCACCGTCGGGTCGGAGGACTCCGTCGAGGCGGTGCGCATCGCGATGCGGCTCGCCGCGGCCAGCAGATGACGGCGCCACACGTAGGCCTGGACCTGCTCGACCATCGGGATGACCTCGCTGACGACGTCGAGGGGCGGCGCCTCGTCGTCGAGCTCGTCCGCGATGGAGGAGAGCAGGACGCGTACCTGCCAGTCGGCGAGGCGCGAGAAGCTGCGGCCCACCGACCGCACGAACTGGGGGATCGTCTCCGGACTCACGACTCCGAGCTCGGTCAGACGGCGGGTGACCCGGATGGCGTCCACGTCGGCCTCGGAGAAGGCCACCTTGTCGTCACCCACGACGGAGAACCCCAGGTAGCGCCAGAGCTGGTTGGCGTCGTCCAGCCCGACGCCGGCCCGCTCGGCGACCTCACGCTGCGTGAGAGTCGGCTGCCCGTCGAACAGGAGCTCGTGGGCGACGTCGATGAGCAGGCTCGGATCGAACGCGGACTGCCGCTCGACCTGCGCGTCGTCCTCGGAGTCGGCCACGTGCTGATGCTAGGGCAGCGGCACCCCCACGTCATCCGCTCGCGCGCTGCACCAGGGCCGGCGGGAAGATCACCCGCATGGCCCTCGCCCGCGGCTGGTCGATCTCCTCGAGCAGCAGACTCGTCGCGTGCTCGGCCATCTCGCCCACGGGGTTGCGCACCGTGGTCAGCGGCGGGCCGGACCGCTCGGCCACCTCGAGATCGTCGTAGCCCACGACGGCGACGTCCTCGGGCACCCGACGGCCGGAGGCCGACAGGGTGCGCAGGGTGCCCGCTGCCATCAGGTCGGAGGCCGCCACGATGCCGTCGACGTCCGGGAACCTCTCCAGCAGCTCGGTCGTCGCACGCGCTCCCCCGGCCTCGGTGAAGTCGCCGTGGACCACGGCGTCTGCCGCGTGCCCCGACTCGGCGAGCACCTGCCGCCAGCCGGCGAGCCGGTCGATGCCGGCGGTCATGTCGTCCGGACCGGCGATCGTCGCGATCCGACGGCAGCCGCGCTCGACCAGTCGACGCGTGGCGAGCCTGCCGCCCTCGACGTTGTCCGTGTCGACGTACGTGACGTGGTCGGCCCCCGACCAGGGGCGGCCGACGAACGCGCACGGCAGGCCGAGCGCGGGGAGCTGGTCGGCGAGCCGGTCGCTGCGGTGGTGGGAGACCACGAGAGCGCCGTCGACGTGACCGCGACGCAGGTAGCGCAGCATCCGGTCCTCCTCGCCCGGTCGGGCGAGGAGGAGGACCAGCTGCAGGTCCTTGGCCGCCAGCACCCGGTTGACGCTGCGCAGGGTGTGGCCGAAGAACGGGTCGGCGAAGACGCGCTCGTCGGGCTCGGGGACGACGAGCGCCACCGAGCCGGTGCGGCGGGTGACCAGGCTGCGCGCTGCCGGGTTGGGTGAGTAGCCGAGCGTGCGCACGGCGTCCTCGACCGCCGCGAGCGCGTGCGGCGAGACGCGGTTGCCACCGTTGATGGCGCGCGACGCGGTCGCCCGGGACACTCCAGCCAGGCGCGCCACCTCATCGAGGGTGGGCGCCACCTGACCAGGACCCTCCTGCGACGTCACGCGAGGCACGTTAGCGCCCGTCCGCGGGGAGCGTGCCGGTGGAGGCGACGCGTCCGTAGAACAGCGCGCTGCCCTTCGGCGTGCGCACCTGCGTCTCGAAGTCCACGTGCACGACGCCGAATCGCTGGGAGTACCCGTACGCCCACTCGAAGTTGTCCAGCAGCGACCACACGAAGTACCCGCGGACGTCGACCCCCGCCTCGATGGCGGCGTGGACGGCGCGCAGGTGGTCCGCGACGAACGCCGTCCGCTCCGGGTCGTCGACCTGGCCGTCGATCAGCTCGTCCGGGTAGGCCGCACCGTTCTCCGTGACGTAGATCGGTGGGACCGTGTAGTCGTCGCGCAGTCGCACGAGCAGCTCGGTCAGGCCCTCAGGCTGCACCTCCCAGTCCATCCCGGTGACGGGCAGGTCACGACGCGGGAAGACCAGGTCGTCACCGCCGGGATACGGCGAGACGACCGGGCGCGGTGGGTGGACGGCGCGCCAGCCGAGCAGGTCCCCCTCCGGATGACGACGGCCCGAGGCGGCGTCCCCGTGGTAGTAGTTCACACCGAGGACGTCGAGCGGAGCACCGATGAGCGCGAGGTCACCGTCCTGGACGGCGCTCTGCCACGGCCGTCCCTGCCACGTCATGCCGGCCGTGAGGTCGTGCAGGTCGTCGGCGTAGGCGCCCTGCAGGATCGGGTCGAGGAAGACCCGGTTCCACAGGTGGTCGACGCGGTGCGCCGCCTCGACGTCGGCCGGCTCGGCAGCCTCGAAGGGCTCTGCGACGGTGAGGTTGAGCGTGATGCCGAGCTCGGCGTCGGCGTCGCGCCGTCGGAGCTCGTCGACCGCCAGGCCGTGGCCCAGCATGAGGTGGTGGGCGGCGACGAGGCCGCCGACCCCCTCCTGGCGCCCGGGCGCGTGCTGACCACCGGTGTGCCCGAGGAACGCCGAGCACCACGGCTCGTTCATCGTCGTCCAGAACCGCACCCGGTCGCCGAGCACCTCGTGGGTGGCGACCGCGTAGCCGGCGAACCGGAAGGCGGTGTCCCGGTTCGTCCAGCCCCCGGCGTCCTCGAGCCGCTGCGGCAGGTCCCAGTGGTAGAGCGTCACCCAGGGGAGGATGTCGTGCTCGAGGAGCTCGTCGACCAGTCGGGAGTAGAAGTCCAGACCCTTGGGGTTGGGGGCGCCGCCGTCGGGACAGATGCGCGGCCACGCCGTCGAGAACCGGTACGCCTTCAGGCCGAGATCGGCCATCAGGGCGACGTCCTCGGGCATCCGGTGGTAGTGGTCGCACGCGACGTCACCGGTGTCGCCGTTCAGGACGGCGCCCGGGAGCCGGCAGAAGGTGTCCCAGATGGACGGCGTGCGGCCGTCCTCGTCGACCGCACCCTCGATCTGGAAGGAGGCGGTGGCGCTGCCCCACAGGAAGTCGGGCGGAAAGCTGATGGTCATCCCTTGACGGCTCCTTGCATGATGCCGGCGACGAGCTGTCGACCGGCGACGACGAACAGGATCAGCAGCGGGACGGTCGACATCGCCGCGCCCGCCAGCACGAGGGCGTAGTCGGTGGTCTGGCCCTGTCCCGTGAGGGCCAGACGGTCGAGCGCGATCTGCAGCGTCTCGGTGCTCTGCAGTGCCACGAGCGGCCACATGTAGTCGGTCCAGACCTGCATGAAGGTGAACAGGAACAGGATCGCCATCGCCGGTCTGCCGGCCGGCACCGCGACGGTCCAGAACGTGCGCAACATCGAGCAACCGTCCATCCGCGCCGCTTCGAGCAGCTCGTCCGGGACCGCGTCGATGAGGTACTGGCGCATGAAGAAGACCCCGAACGCCGTCACGAGGGTGGGCAGGGCGACGGCGGTGAGGGTGTCCAGCAGGCCGTAGTCGCGCATGAGGATGAACAAGGGCACCATCGCGAGCTGCGTCGGCACCGCCATCGTGAGCACGACGAAGCCCATGAGCGCCGTGCTCCCACGGAAGCGGAGCTTGGCGAAGGCGAAGCCCGCGAGGGTGGAGAAGAAGACCACCGAGACGGCACAGGCCGTGGAGACCAGGAGGCTGTTCAGCATCGCCTGCCAGAAGTCGATGGTGTCGAGCACACGCGCGGCGTTCTCCAGGAAGTGCCCTCCGGGCAGCAAGGGCGGCGGGAACGTGCTGGCCTCGCTCTTGGTGTGCGAGCCGATCACCACCGACCAGTACAGCGGCAGGGCCGAGCCGATGACGAACGCGGCCAGCAGGCCGTAGACGAGGAATCCAGGACGTCGCGTCATCGCTCGCTCCTGCGGGTCAGGGCCCGGGTGATGAGGAAGTTGACGGCGGCGATCGCGATGATGATCACGAACAGCACCCAGGCGGCGGCGGACGCACGGCCGTAGAACTGGTCCTCGATGCCGCGGGCATACACGTAGAGCGTCGTCGTCATGTACTGCTGGTTCGGACCGCCCTCGCGCGCCGGGGTGTCGTCGAACAGGCGGGGCTCGGTGAAGATCTGCAGTCCACCGATGGTGCTGGTGACGATGACGAAGATCATCGTCGGGCGCACGAGCGGCAGCGTGACGGAGAAGAACTGGCGGACCCGCCCCGCACCGTCGAGGGCGGCCGACTCGTACAGGTCGCGCGGAATGGCCTGCATCGCCGCGAGGAAGATCAGCGCGTTGTAGCCCGTCCAGCGCCAGTTGACCATGCCGGCGATGGCGAAGTGGCTCCAGAGCCGGTCCACGTGCCAGCGGATCGGCTCGAGGCCCACGGCGTCGAGCACGGCGTTGACCAGCCCGTAGCGGTCGGCGAACAGGCTGCCGAAGATGAGCACCGCCGCCGTGGGGGCGACGACGAACGGCAGCAGCACGCTCATCCGCCAGAACGTCCTCCCCCGCAGCTGGGACGCGAGCAACGCCGCGATCACCACGGAGACGACCACCTGCGGCACCGAGGACATCGCGAAGATGCTGAAGGTGTTGACGAGGGTCTTGCGGAAGACCGGGTCACCGAGGACGAAGGCGTAGTTGTCCAGCCCGGCGAAGTCTCCGCGAGCGTAGGCCGTGCGGTCCCAGTCGTGAAGTGACAGGTATCCCGTGTAGAGCAGCGGGAAGAGACCGACGAGGCCGAACAGCACGAAGAACGGCGCGATGTAGAGGTAGGGAGCCAGCCGGGCGTCCCATCGTGCGCGGC
>JBQGDU010000026.1:0-4732 GCA_052039245.1 Aeromicrobium sp.
CCTCGTCCTCACCGCCACGCCGCCGCTCGTTGTGATGCTCGAGCCGCTCCCCCGAGCGCTCGGTCGGTTCCGCCGCTTGGGTATCGATCCCGAACGCGTCTCCCTCGCGTTCTCCCTCATGCTCCGTGCCGTCCCCGAGACGCTCGCCCTCGGACGCGAGACCCGCGAGGCCGCCAAGGCCCGCGGACTCGAGCGCAGCCCCCGCGCGAACCTCGTCCCGTTCGCCCTCCGCGTGGTCGCCCAGGCGCGCGAGACGGGCGAGGCGCTCGACGCCCGCGGCGTCGCGGACTGACCCCTGCCGCATACCCGCCCGTGGCGTCGATCACAGGACCTATCATCAGGTCCATGACGTCCCCGGCGCCCGAGGGCCTGCGCGCACTCGTCGTCGACGACGAACAGCCCGTGCTCGACGAGCTCGTCTTCCTCCTCGGACGCGACCAGCGCGTCGCCCGGATCAGCACCGCCTCGTCCGGCGCGGAGGCCCTGCGCCGGCTCGACACCGACGAGGTCGACCTGCTCTTCCTCGACATCGCGATGCCCGGCCTCTCCGGCATCGACATCGCGCGCGTCGTCTCCCGGTTCCGCACCCCGCCGAGCGTCGTGTTCGTGACGGCGCACGACAACCACGCCGTCGACGCGTTCGAGCTCGGCGCCGTCGACTACCTCCTCAAGCCCATCCGCGAGGAGCGACTCCGCGAGAGCGTCCGTCGCGCCACCGAGTCGACTCCACCCCACGAGGACGACGAGACCATCGCGATCGAGCTCGCCGGGGTGACCCGCTTCGTACGGCGCTCGCAGGTCACCTACGCCGAGGCCCAGGGCGACTACGTGCGCCTGCACACCGTCGAGGGCGGCGGCCACCTCGTGCGCACCCCGCTCAGCGGTCTCGCCGACGACTGGGAGCCGGTCGGGTTCGTCCGGGTGCACCGCAGCACGGTCGTCAACCTCGCCCACGTCGTCGAGGTGCGGATGCAGGCCGGCCGGTGCAGCGTCATCGTGCGCTCCGGCGACACCACCGAGGAGCTCCAGGTGGCGCGCCGCCACACGCGCGGACTGCGCGAACGGATCGGCGACCAGGCACTGTGACGGGCTCACCCCCTGGGCCCTCCTCCGCCCAGAGCCCGGAACCCCCGCCGGGGCCCTCCTCCGCCCAGAGCCCGGAACCCCCGCCGGGGCGCGTGCGCATCACGAGTCCGCGGACCTCCGCCGCCGCTCCCGCCCGGCGGTCCGTGCGGCAGGAGATCGATGAGTCCACCGGTGTCGGCGAGGTCTACATGCGCTCGCTCGTGCGCTCGCAGCTCCGCGCCGCACTGACGGTGCTCGCGACCCTCGTCATCACCGTCGGCGCGCTGCCCCTCGTCTTCCGGGTGCTCGACGACGTCACCCAGCTCGCCGTCCCCCTGCCGTGGACCGAGCTCGCCGTCCCCCTGCCGTGGATCGTGCTCGGGGTCCTCGTCTACCCCGGGCTCCTCGGTCTCGGGTGGCTCTACGTCCGGCACGCCGAACGAGTGGAGGCCGACTTCGCCCAGCTGGTCGAGCCGTCCCGGCCGGATCCCGAGGCGGACGGTCCCCCGTGAACACGACGTACGCCGTCGTCGCTGTCGCCGTCGTCGCTCTCACCACGCTCGCGATCGGCGCCTTCGGCATGCGTCTGAGCCGCACGACGAGCGACTTCTACGTCGCCTCCCGCTCGGTCAGCCCGGTGCTCAACAGCTCGGCGATCGGAGGCGAGTACCTGTCGGCCGCCTCCTTCCTCGGGGTGGCGGGGCTCGTGCTGGCCTTCGGCGCCGACATGCTCTGGTACCCGATCGGGTGGACGGCCGGCTACCTGCTGCTGCTCGTCTTCGTCGCCGCGCCGCTGCGCCGCTCCGGCGCCTACACGATCCCCGACTTCGCCCAGGTGCGCCTGCAGTCCGACGCCGTCCGACGCGTCAGCACGCTGCTGGTCGTGGGCGTCGGCTGGCTGTACCTGCTTCCGCAGTTCCAGGGCGCGGGACTCACCCTGCAGACCGTCACCGGCACGCCCACCTGGGTGGGCGTGGTGCTGGTGGCCGCCATCGTCGTGCTCAACGTCGTCTCCGGCGGCATGCGCAGCATCACGTTCGTGCAGGCCTTCCAGTACTGGCTCAAGCTCACCGCCCTGCTCGTGCCCGCCTTCTTCCTGCTGCACGCGTGGACCGGCGACGGGGCGCCCGCCCCTGTCGCCGACGACCAGTGGTTCATGCCGTTCGGCGACTCCCCTGGCAGTCTCTACACGACGTACTCGGTCATGGTGGCGACGTTCCTCGGCACGATGGGCCTGCCGCACGTCGTGGTCCGCTTCTACACGAACCCCGACGGACACGCGGCCCGGCGCACCACCCTGATCGTCCTGGGACTGCTCGGCGTCTTCTACCTGCTGCCCACCGTGTACGGGGTGCTCGGACGCATCTACGCCTCCGACCTCGTCGACGCCGGGAAGGCCGACACCGTCGTGCTCGAGCTGCCGGCGCGCGTGCTCGGCGGCAGCCTCGGCGAGCTGATGGCGGCCCTGCTGACGGCCGGCGCGTTCGCAGCCTTCCTCTCGACGTCGTCCGGACTGACGATGGCCATCGCCGCCGTCGCGGGACAGGGCCTCAGCGGGCTCGCGCAACGCTCCGACCGTGCCGCGCTGCGCCGCATCTCCTCCATCACCGCCCTCCGCATCGCCGCCGTCGTCTGCGTCCTGGTCCCTCTCACCCTGGCCCTCATGGCCGAGCCGATCTCGGTCGCCAGCTCGGTGACGTTCGCGTTCGCGCTCGCCGCGTCGACGTTCTGCCCCCTCCTCGTGCTCGGCATCTGGTGGCGCGGTCTCACCGCTCGTGGCGCGATCGCCGGTCTCGTCGGTGGGGGCCTGTGCGCCGGCGCCGCCCCCGTGCTGACGCTGGCGGTCCGTCCCGAGGGCTGGTTCGGGCTGGTGATGAGCCAGCCGGCAGCGTGGACGGTGCCCGTCGGGTTCGCCCTCATGATCGGCGTCTCCCTCGCCACCCGCTCCCGCGTGCCGGCCAACGTCTCGCGCACGATGGTCCGCCTGCACACTCCCGAGCGACTCGACGTCGACCGACGGTTCTGACCTGGCTGAGGCCGACCCGGCGGGGGTGCCACTCGTCGTCCCACACCGACCGTTCGACGTCGCCGCGACGCCGCGCAGCGCAGCCCACGAGCCTCTGACCGCTCGGCGTCCCTGTGACGTGGCGCACGTGAGTCACGTCTCTCTACCGTCGGTGAGCGGCACACCCCTGTGCCCTCCCCGACACGGAATGAGGTGAACGACATGGCCGAGAAGGTCTCTCCCGAGGTCCACGCCGCGTACCAGCGCATCCACGCGAGCGACGACTTCGCCCGTCTCCGCAAGGCCTACCTGGCCTTCGTGTTCCCGGCGACCGTCGCGTTCATGATCTGGTACCTGACCTACGTCCTGGCCTCGAACTGGGCGCCGGGCTTCATGGGCACGTACCTGTTCGGCAACATCAACATCGCGCTCGTCTTCGGCGTGCTGCAGTTCGTCACCACGTTCGGCATCGCGTGGGCCTACGCCCGGTACTCCGCCCGACGGATGGACCCGATCGCCTCCAGCCTGCTCGAGGACTTCGAGCACGAGGTCGGCTCCGAGGGAGGGGCACGATGAGCACGCTCGTCGCGGCACAGCCGCTCGACTCGACCCTGATGGCGGCGTCGGAGGGCTCGAACCAGGCCTTGACGTCCAGCCTCTTCGTCTTCGTCGTCCTGATCACGGTCGGCATCACGTACTGGGCCAGCCGCAACACCAAGACCGCCACCGACTACTACGCCGGCGGACGCTCGTTCAGCGGCGTGCAGAACGGATTCGCGATCGGCGGCGACTACATGTCCGCCGCCTCGTTCCTCGGCATCTCCGGTGCCATCGCGCTCAACGGCTACGACGGTTTCCTGTACTCCATCGGCTTCCTCGTCGCCTGGCTCGTGGCCCTGCTGCTCGTGGCCGAGCTGCTGCGGAACTCCGGCCGGTTCACGATGGCCGACCAGCTCGCCTACCGGATGCGTCAGACCCCGGTGCGCACGGCGGCCGCGACGTCGACCATCGTCGTCTCGATCTTCTACCTGCTGGCGCAGATGGTGGGTGCCGGCGCCCTGGTGTCGCTGCTGCTGGGCATCGACACCGCTCTCGCCAAGAACGTCACCATCGCCGCCGTCGGCGTCCTGATGATCGTCTACGTCGTCTTCGGCGGGATGAAGGGCACGACGTGGGTCCAGATCGTCAAGGCGGTCCTGCTCATGGGCGGCACCATCTTGATCTCGGTGCTCGTGCTCGCGAAGTTCAACTTCAACATCTCCGACCTCCTCGGCCAGGCAGCCGACGAGAGCGGCAAGGGCAACGCCTTCCTGGAGCCGGGCCTGCAGTACGGCGCCGACCTCACGAGCAAGCTGAACTTCGTGTCCCTGGGCATCGCCCTCGTGCTCGGCACCGCGGGCCTGCCGCACATCCTGGTGCGCTTCTACACCGTGCCCACCGCCAAGCAGGCGCGTGTCTCGGTGCTGTGGGCCATCGGCATCATCGGCAGCTTCTACCTGCTGACGCTCGTGCTCGGCTTCGGCGCGGCTGCCCTCGTGACCGGTGACGCGAAGGACCGGATCGTGGAGTCCGGAGGGAACCTGGCCTCGCCGTTGCTGGCCGAGGCCGTGGGCGGTGGCGCAGGAACCACGGGTGGCGCGGTGCTCCTGGCACTGATCTCCG
>JBQGDU010000027.1:0-1748 GCA_052039245.1 Aeromicrobium sp.
GCGATCGGCTTCCCCGTGCTGGCCGAGCTCTTCAAGGAGTGGCGCACCCCGGACCGTTGGACCATCCACACGCGGCTGACGGTGTGGGGCTCCATCGGTCTGCTCGTCTTCGGGGCGCTGGCCTTCCTGGCGCTGGAGTGGTCCAACCCGGACACACTGGGAGACCTCTCCTGGTCGCACAAGCTCATCAGCGGGCTCGAGGGCGGGATCATGCCGCGCTCGGGCGGGCTCAACAGCTTCGACTGGGGCGGGGTCCGGGAGGAGACCCTCTCGCTCGGCACGGTGCTGATGTTCATCGGCGGCGGGAGCGCCAGCACGGCGGGCGGCATCAAGGTCACGACCTTCCTGCTGCTGGCCTTCGTGATCCTCGCGGAGCTGCGCGGCGATCCCGACGTCACCATCGGCAACCGGTCGATCGGCGCCGCGGTGGTCCGCACCGCGCTCAGCATCGCGCTCATCTCGGTCATGCTCGTCACGACCACCACCCTCGCGGTCATGCTGCTCACCGACTTCTCGTTCGAGGACGTGCTGTTCGAGTGCTCCTCGGCGTTCGCGACGGTCGGGCTGAGCACCGGCATCACACCCGATCTGCCCTCGAGCGCCAAGTTCGTGCTCGTGGTCTTGATGTTCGTGGGCCGAGTGGGCACCATTACGGCGGCGTCAGCGTTCGTCCTGAGGCGACGGGCACCGCGCTACCACCTTCCCGAGGAGCAACCGATCATTGGCTAAGCAGAAGGACACCCCACCCAACGCCCCGGTCATCGTGCTCGGCCTGGGCCGGTTCGGCTCTGCCGTGGCACGCTCCCTCGTGCAGCTCGGACACGACGTCCTGGCCGTCGACGAGCGCAGCGAGATCGTGCAGAAGTACGCCAGCGACTTCACGCACGTCGTCGCCGCGGACACCACGGACACCGAGGCACTGCGCCAGATCGGGGCCGAGCAGTTCGACGTGGCGGTCGTCGGCATCGGCACGGACATCGAGGCCAGCGTGCTCACCGTCCTCGGCCTGCTCGACCTCGGCGTCAAGGAGGTCTGGGCCAAGGCCATCAGCGGCAAGCACGCCGCCATCCTCGAGCGTCTCGGTGCCACGCACGTCATCCGGCCCGAGTCGCAGATGGGCAAGCGAGTCGCCCACCTCGTCACCGGCACGATGACGGACTTCATCGAGTTCGACGACGGCTTCGCCATCGCGCGCACGAAGGCGCCGGAGTGCACGGCGGACCGCACGCTGACCGAGTCCAACGTGCGGCAGAAGTACGGCGTCACGGTCGTGGGCGTCAAGACCCGCGGTCAGGACTTCACCTACGCCCAGGCCGACACCTTCGTCCAGGACGGCGACGAGCTGATCGTCTCCGGGTCGACCCCCAAGGTCGAGGCCTACTGCGCCCTCAGCTGATCGGCGGAACCCGGTCGAGCCTCTGTTGCATCCGGCAACCGAGGGCGTAACGTCAGTTCGGGCCCGTTCGACCGTCGGGCCGTGAAGGGGGAAACGGTGGTACCACTGGCAGCTGACGACACGTTCCGGCTCGACGCGGACGTCTTCGACTACACGATCGTCGCGCTGTACTTCGTGGTCGTGCTGGGCATCGGGCTGCTGGCACGGCGCCAGATCTCCTCGAGCATCGACTTCTTCCTCTCCGGCCGCTCGCTCCCCGCCTGGGTGACCGGGCTGGCGTTCATCGCCGCCAACCTCGGCGCCGTGGAGATCATGGGCATGAGCGCCAACGGCGCCCAGAACGGCATCGCCA
>JBQGDU010000028.1:0-3372 GCA_052039245.1 Aeromicrobium sp.
GGAGACGGTCTCGGGGTTGCAGTTGACCATGACCGTCTCGTAGCCGGCCTCGGACAGCGCGAGGGCGGCGTGGACGCAGGAGTAGTCGAACTCGATGCCCTGGCCGATGCGGTTGGGGCCGCTGCCCAGGATGAGCACGGCGGGGCGCTCCCGGGGCTCCACCTCGGTCTCCTCGTCGTAGGAGGAGTAGTGGTAGGGCGTGCGGGCTGCGAACTCCGCGGCGCACGTGTCGACGGTCTTGTAGACCGGCCGCACCCCGAGGGCGTGGCGCACACCGCGGACGACGGCCGGCGACAGTCCACGGATCTTGCCGATCTGGACGTCGGAGAAACCGTGCCGCTTGGCCAGGCGCAGCAGCGCGGGCGAGAGCTCCTCGGCGGCGGTGACCTCGGCGGCCACCTCGTTGAGCAGGGCCAGCTGGTCGACGAACCAGGGGTCGATGGCGGTGGCGTCGAAGATCTCCTGCGCCGTGGCACCGGCCCGCAGGGCGTCCATGACCTTCTTGAGCCGGCCGTCGTGCGGGGTCCGGATCTGCTCGAGCAGGACGTCCTTGTCGAGGTCGACCCACTCCTTGACCCAGTCGAAGACCGCATCCGGACGCTCCAGCGAGCGCAGGGCCTTCTGCAGCGCCTCGGTGAAGTTGCGGCCGATGGCCATCGCCTCGCCGACGGACTTCATGTGCGTCGTGAGGGTGGGGTCGGCGGCGGGGACCTTCTCGAACGCGAACCGCGGCACCTTGACGACGACGTAGTCGAGCGTCGGCTCGAAGCTCGCCGGGGTCTCCTGCGTGATGTCGTTGGGGATCTCGTCGAGCGTGTACCCGATGGCGACCTTGGCGGCGATCTTGGCGATCGGGAAGCCGGTGGCCTTGGAGGCCAGCGCCGAGGAGCGGGAGACGCGCGGGTTCATCTCGATGACGACGATGCGCCCGTTCTCGGGGTTGACGGCGAACTGGATGTTGCAGCCACCGGTGTCCACGCCGAC
Source organism: Aeromicrobium sp. (assembly GCA_052039245.1). GTDB lineage: Bacteria > Actinomycetota > Actinomycetes > Propionibacteriales > Nocardioidaceae > Aeromicrobium. The sequence goes on from JBQGDU010000028.1 coordinate 985, forward strand.
CTCGCGGATGACGCCGAGGGAGATGTCGCGCAGGCGCTGGTACTCGACGTCGGTGAGCGTGAGGGCGGGCGCGACGGTGATCGAGTCGCCCGTGTGCACGCCGACCGGGTCGACGTTCTCGATGGAGCAGACGATGACCACGTTGTCCGCGGTGTCCCGCATGACCTCGAGCTCGTACTCCTTCCAGCCGAGGATCGACTCCTCCAGGAGCACCTCGGTGGTGGGGCTGAGGGCCAGACCGGACCCGGCGATGCGGTGCAGGTCGTCGGCGTTCCAGGCCAGGCCGGAGCCGCTGCCGCCCATGGTGAAGGACGGACGGACGACGACCGGGTACCCGCCGAGCTCGTCCACACCGTCGAGGCACTCCTCCATCGTGTGGCAGATGACCGAGCGCGCCACCTCCGCGCCCCACTCCTTCGGGAGGCCCTCGACGATCTCCTTGAAGGACTCTCGGTTCTCGCCCTTCTCGATCGCCTCGACCGACGCGCCGATCAGCTCGACGCCGTACTTCTCCAGCACGCCGGCGTCGTGCAGCGCGATGGCCGCGTTGAGCGCGGTCTGTCCGCCGAGGGTCGCCAGCAGGGCGTCGGGACGCTCCGCGGCGATGACCTTCTCCACGAACTCCGGCGTGATGGGCTCGACGTACGTGGCGTCGGCGAACTCCGGGTCGGTCATGATCGTGGCCGGGTTGGAGTTGACCAGGATGACCCGGATCCCCTCCTCACGGAGCACACGGCAGGCCTGCGTGCCGGAGTAGTCGAACTCGCAGGCCTGACCGATGACGATCGGGCCGGAGCCGATGACCAGGATCGACTCGATGTCGGTGCGGCGGGGCATCAGGCAGTCACCGTGTCAGAGGAGTGGTCCAGCATCAGCTGGACGAAGCGGTCGAAGAGATAGTCGGCGTCGTGAGGGCCGGCGGCGGCCTCCGGGTGGTACTGCACGCTGAAGGCCGGGCCGTCGACGAGCGCGACGCCCTCGACGACCTGGTCGTTGAGGCCGACGTGCGTCACGTGCGCAGGTCCGTAGGGCGTCTCGAACGTGCCGTCCAGCGGGGCGTCGACGGCGAACCCGTGGTTCTGGCTGGTGATCTCCACCGCACCGGTGGTGCGGTCCTGCACGGGCTGGTTGATGCCGCGGTGGCCGTACTTGAGCTTGTACGTGCCGCGCCCGAGCGCCCGGCCGAGCATCTGGTTGCCCAGGCAGATCCCGAAGTACGGGATCCGGCGCTCCAGAACCTCGCGCAGGACGTCGACGACGTGATCGGCCGTGGCCGGGTCGCCCGGACCGTTGGACATGAAGACACCGTCCGGCTGCACGGCGAGCACGTCGTCGATCGTCGAGCCGGCGGGCAGCACGTGCACCTCGATGCCGCGCTCGGCCATGCGGCGAGGTGTCATGCCCTTGATCCCGAGGTCGACCGCCGCCACCGTGAGACGCTTCTCCCCCACCGCCGGGACGACGTACGGCTCGGGCGTGGTGACGTCGTCCAGGAAGCTCGCGCCCTCCATCGTGGGGGCCTCGTTGACCCTGGCCACCAGGGCCTCGGGATCGACGACGTACTGCTCCTCGGAGCTGATCGCCGCCCGCATGGAACCGCGCTCACGCAGGTGCCGGGTGAGCGCTCGGGTGTCGACGTCGCTGATGCCCACCACACCCTGCTCGACGAGCAGGTCGTCGAGGGTCCGGTCCGAGCGCCAGTTGCTGCGCACCCGGGCGGGGTCGCGGACGACGTAGCCGTCCACCCAGACGCGTCGGGACTCGAAGTCCTCGAGGTTGACGCCGGTGTTGCCGATGTGCGGTGCCGTCATGACGACGATCTGGCCACGGTACGACGGGTCGGTGAGGGTCTCCTGGTAACCGGTCATGCCGGTGGCGAAGACCGCCTCGGCCACCGTCGTGCCGACGGCCCCGTAGGACTCACCGCGGAAGGTGCGACCGTCCTCGAGGACGAGAACCGCTTCAGTCATGCGAGTACTCCTGAGATCAGCATGGGTGCGTGGGGTGTGGTGAGGGTCCGACGTCGTCGCGGCACGCGGCAGCCTGGAGGGCATGCGGCGTTCGCGGCGGACACCCGGGCGCTCACGAGCCGAGCTCCTGCAGCTCGCCGTCGAGCACGGTGGCCGTCCCGCGCAGGAACGTCGCCACGACGCGGCCGGGCAGGGTGCGTCCGGCGTAGGGGGTGTTCCGCGACAGCGAGGCGGTGTCGCGCGGGTCGACCTCGCGGGTGGCGTCGGGGTCGACCAGCACGAGGTTGGCGGGTTCCCCGACGGCGAGAGGCCTTCCCTGGTCGGCGGCACGCCCGATGCGCGCCGGACGCGCGGACAGCACCTCGGCCACCTGTGCCCAGGTGAGCGCGCCCGTGTCGACCATCGTCTGCTGCACGAC
>JBQGDU010000029.1:0-1594 GCA_052039245.1 Aeromicrobium sp.
GTCGGCGGCTCCTTCGTCGCGCCGACGCCAACTCAACCACCGAGGTCTGGTCGGCTACGCCCCAAGCTCTCCGCTGCGCTCCGAGCAGCGGGTGCCCCCGTACCACCGGGTGGGGGCGGTTGTGCCTCGACCCACCGAGACTTGGCTGGTCCTCGCTGGGGTGGGGGCGCCTCCCGCGAGCGCCGCGCGTGGGGGCGTCGCAGGAACCGCGAGGCCCGAGCGGGTTCCTGCGGAGCGACACCCGGTGCTGAGGGGGCGTCGGGCGGGTGGTCTCGATACGCGCGGTCCCCGGTCGTTCCTCCCTCGACCGCGCTACGCCCCCAAGCTCTCCCCTGCGCGGTCCTGCCGGTCAGCGGAGGGCGAACGTGGTGGTCAGGGCTGCGGCGGCCACGGACGTCGCAGCGGCGAGGTCGGGGGAGAGCAGACCGGCTGCCGCGGCCAGGGCGCCCCCGACGGACACGACGAGCGCGACTCCGCGTGCGCGACGAACACCCGATCGGGTCGCGGTCGCGAGGTCCAGCGCACCCCGCACGTTGGCGACGTCCGGGTCGTCCAGCCCGATTCCCCCGGAGAGCTCTGCGCCCGGTGCCAGCGAGACCGCTCCAGGCACCGCCACCGGGTGTCCCGACGCCACCACCACACGGTGGCCCTCGGCCGTCAGCGACGAGACCACCTGGTTCACAGACGTCCCGGAGGGACCGGACAGGCCCACGGCACCAGCCACGTGCTCGGCGCGCGGTGGCGTCGACGGCGACACCAGATGGACCGCGAACCCGGCGGCGAGCAGGCCACGCACGTGCTCCTCGGCATCGGTCCGGAGGTCCTCGGCGACGCTCAGCGTCCCGATGACCTTGCCGTCCACCTCCACCGCCACCGTGCGCCACAGATCCGGCTCGCTGAGGACTCCCAGCCACTCCGGTGCGCCGACCCGCACCGGATGACGATCGACCGAGCCCTGCATACCCCGTCCCGCGACGTGCTCGGGCGAGGTGAGCCGGCCCCGCGCCGACAGACGCGAGACGGCACGGCTGATGGGGTGGTCGCCGGCGTGCGAGAGGGCACCGGCGAACCACCTGAGGTTCCGGTCGTGCTCGGGCTCCACAGGATCGATCGAGATCACTCGGAGGTTCCCGGTGGTGACCGTGCCGTCCTGGTCCAGCACGACGGTGTCGGCGTCGGCAGCCGCGTCGAGCGCGGCCACGTCACCCAGCCGGACGCCCCGTGCCGCAGCGCGGCTGCGGGAGGTCGTCATCGCCACCGGCACCGCCAGGAGCAACGCCGTCGGCGCCGCCGCGAGCAGGACGGCCAGAGCGGTGGCGCCTCCCCGGGCGGGACTCTCCGCGGCGCCCCAGACCACTGCGGCGAGCACCGCGACCCCGAAGACCGCAGGCAGCCACCACCGCGGGGCGGCAAGTCCCGCGGGGTCCACCCCAGCACGCCGACGAACGTGCTCGGAGGCGACGAGAAGAGCCCCCGGCACCATGCCGGCGAGCAGCGGGGCCCCGCCGCCGGTCGAACCACCGGCCGCAGCCACGACGGACCACCCCCAGGCTGCGAGCACCCCCACTGACGCGACCACGTGTGGCCCGGGACG
>JBQGDU010000030.1:0-2421 GCA_052039245.1 Aeromicrobium sp.
GAAGCGGCCCGCCCCGACGGCGTCGGCGATCACGATCTTGGTCGCCGGGTCCCCGGCGTTCATGTCGGCGTAGACGGCCGACTCGTCGAGGTGTGGTGCGACGGCCTCGGCCGCCGACTGCGCGTGCCGCCCACCGACGAGGCTGAGCACCAGGTCGGCGCCGCGGACGGCGTCGGCGGGACCGGTCTCCCGCCGCACCCCCGCGGGCGTGGGGACCGACGCCGGGTCGTAGCCGGTGACGGTCCATCCGTGAGCCGCGAGACCGGAGGCGTAGACGGCGCCGGCCTCGCCGAGTCCCAGAACGGTGGCGTGCATGAGAGAGCCTTTCTCGAGATGGAGCGGGTGTACGGGCGGCGGGTTCGCCCGGTGTCCGTCCCCGGTCGACCCGTCCTCGGCGGGATCGCGGTCCTCCAGGTAGCCACCGCCTAAGGCGATGAGCCCGACGACGACCGCGGCGCCGATGGCCGGGACGAGCAGCGCGTCGGAGGCTCCGGAGACGAGCGCGGGTCGCATCAGGACGACACCGAGCGCCTGGATCACGACGAGGGTGGCGCCGACGAGGACGAACACCGCCATCGCCGCGAGGAACAGGATCCTGACGACGGACCGGGCGCGGCCGCGTACGCCGACCGGGGTGGTGGTGTGCGTGGTGGACATCGGCTCGTCTCCTCGGGGCTGGGTGGGGTGCGGACGGTGTGCGTCGTCGTTCACAGCGTCACCGGCAGGACGCCCCACGCGATCAGGCATCCGATCAGCAGGACGGGGAGCATGTAGTAGACGATCAGCGGGACGAAGGTCTTCTCCGGCTTCGCACCGGTGAGCCCGGCCGCGACGAAGATCGATCCGGACGCCGGCGGGGACGCGCCCTCGGTCGAGGCGAACACGAGGATGGCCGTCACGGCGAGGACGGGGTCCACGCCGACCGCGACCAGCGCGAGCAGGGACACCTGACCGACCGCGGTCAGGGTCGCGGTCGAGGACAACGGCCCGGCCACCACGGCCACCAGCACTGCGACGATCAGGACCATCACGTACTGGTTGATGGCCAGCCCACCGAGGATGCGGTCGACGTCGTCGGAGAGCCCGAGGCCGTTGAGGACCTCGCTGGCCGCGACGGCGAAGAACAACAGCGAGCCGATGACCGCGAGGCGGGGCATGGCGCCGGTGGTGAAGTCGAACCAGCCCGCACGGGTGCGCGGCAGCTGCTTGTGTCCGACGACCAGGGCGATCGCCGTGATCAGCACCGGGATCCAGATCAGGATCGAGATGTCGCCGAGCGAGTCGCCGAGACGGTCGTCGGTCCCGAGGAGCGCGGACAGCGGGCCGACGGTCAGCAGGATCGGCACGAACGCGCCGATCATGATCAGCGGGGCGGCCCCCGCCGTGCGGACGCTGGCGCGCAGCGGGGTGATCGCCTCGTCGTCGACCCGGGTGATGCCGTCGCGGCGGACGAACCAGTAGATCAGCAGGAACCGCCACACGATCTGGTAGATCCCGGCCATGAGCAGGGCGAGGTAGATCTGGCCGGTGGTGACCATGGAGCCGGCGAAACCGATCATGATGACCATGGAGGCGCTCGGCGGGAGCGCCGCACCCATGCCGCCGTTCCCGGCGAGCACCGTGGCACTGCGCGCCGGGTCCCAGCCGCTGCGCACCATCCACGGCCCCGTGAAGGAGCCCGTCGCGGCGGTGTTGCCGGAGTTGGACCCCGACAACGCCCCCATGACCGCCGACCCCGCGGTGTCCACGAGGGCGGGGCCGCCTCGCAGCCGCCCGAACACCGAGGTGAGGATCGCCAGCAGCCGCTGGATGAGCCCGAGGCGGTCGATGACGGACGCCATCAGCACGAACGCCATCGCAGCGAAGAGGACCTCGTGCTCCAGTGCGCCGACCATGCCGTCGAGCAGGGCCCGGGGCGCTCCGGTACCGGCGAACAGCGCCGTGACCAGCAGGCCGATCAGCATGGCCTCGCCCATGTTCCGGCGCAGGACCACGTTCCAGGTCACGATGACGGCGATGAACGCACAGAGCGCTAGGAGCGCGATCGGCATGTGGACCAGTCCCGACGTCGATGTTGGACTCTGGTGAGAAGATGTCTCACAGAATGGAAGTCTTGCTCGCGGAATGAGTGTGGGTGGTGGTTCCGGGTCTGTCATGGGCGTCGTCGCGCCCGCTTGGCGAGGCGATCTACCACTGTGTGAGAAGGTGGAGGTGGCGTGGCGTGATCGGCGACGGAAGCGGGACGGCATGGACAAGAGCTCGACGATGCGGTCCCTGGAGCGGGCCATCGACGTCCTCGAGGTGCTCGACGAGGCGCGTCAACCGCTGCGGCTGACCGAGATCGCGCGACGCGCAGGACTGCCGGTGCCCACCGCGCAGCGCATCCTGGCGGTGCTCGAGTCGCGGGACCGGGTCGAGCGC
>JBQGDU010000031.1:0-5380 GCA_052039245.1 Aeromicrobium sp.
CTCGGCCTGCAGCTCGTTGAGCAGGGTCAGGATCTGCGCCTGCACCAGCACGTCGAGCGCCGAGACCGCCTCGTCGCAGATGACGACCTCGGGGTCGAGGGCGAGCGCACGTGCGATGGCCACGCGCTGGCGCTGGCCGCCCGACAGCTCGTTCGGGTACCGGGTCATGACCGACCCCGGCAGCGACACCTTGTCGAGCAGGTCGCGGATCTTGGCCTCGCGCTCCTTCGACGAGCCGACGCCGTGCAGGCGCAGCGGCTCCTCGATCGAGCGGTAGATGGAGTACATCGGGTCGAGCGAGGCGTACGGGTTCTGGAACACCGGCTGCATCTGGCGCCGCAGCGCCAGCTGCTGCTCCTTCTTGCGCAGCGTCGTGATGTCGACGCCGTCGAACTCCACCGACCCCTCGGTGGGATCGAGCAGCCCGAGGACCATGCGGGCGACGGTGGACTTGCCCGAGCCGGACTCCCCCACGATCGCCGTGGTGGTGCCGCGATCGAGCCGGAAGCTGACGCCGTCGACGGCCTTGAAGGCAGTCGACGCCCCGGGACGACTGCCGCGGATGGTGAACACCTTCGTGAGGTTCTTGGCCTCGACGACGGTGGCCTTGCCCTCACCGAACTCCTCGGAGTGCCCGGCCACCTCCTGCGCGACGTCCTCCGCTGCCTGCTCGGCCTGCTCGCGGACCTCAGCACGTGCCCGCACCGAGGAAAGTCGCTGCGAGGCGAGGGACGGTGCCGACTGCACGAGTCGCTGCGTGTAGGCGTGCCGGGGGTCCTGCAGGATCTCCAACGCCGGGCCGGACTCCACGATCCGCCCGCGGTACATCACGACGAGGTGGTCGGCCCGCTCGGCGGCCAGACCGAGGTCGTGCGTGATGAGCAGGACGGCGAAGCCGAGCTCGTCGGTGAGCGAGTCGAGGTGGTCCAGGATGCCCTTCTGCACCGTCACGTCGAGCGCCGAGGTGGGCTCGTCGGCGATCAGCAGCTTGGGCCTGGCAGCCAGCCCCATGGCGATGAGCGCCCGTTGACGCATGCCACCGGAGAACTCGTGCGGGAACTGCTTGGCGCGGCGGGCCGCGTCCGGCAGACCGGCCTCCTCCAGCAGCTCGGCCACGCGGGCGTCGGCCTCCTTGCCCTTCGCGATGCCGTTGGCCTCCAGGCCCTCCTTGATCTGGGCACCGACCCGCCACAACGGGTTCAGGTTGGACATCGGGTCCTGCGGGACCAGCCCGATGCTCGATCCGCGCAGTGCGACGATGTCGGACTTCTTCACGTGGGCGATGTCCTTGCCCTCGAACAGGATCTCGCCACCGGTGATGCGGCCGGTGCCCGGCAGGAGGTCGATGATGGCGTGGGCGGTGGTGGACTTGCCCGAACCCGACTCGCCCACGATGGCCACGGTCTGCCCGGGATAGACGGTGAGGTCGGCGTCGATCACCGCTGGGATGACCTCCTTGCCGGACGCGAACCCGACGTCGAGGCCACGGAGCTGCAGCAGGGGCTGCTGGTCTGGGGTCTGGGCGCTCATCGCTTCTTGGCCTTCGGGTCGAGGGCGTCGCGCACGGCGTCGCCGAGGAGGATGAAGCCCAGCACCGTCATCATGAGGGCTCCGGCGGGCCAGAACAGGACACCGAGACGTCGGCCCGAGCGGACGAGCTCCTGGGCCGCCGCGATGTCGTTGCCCCACGAGACCACGCCGAACGGCAGTCCGATGCCCAGGAACGACAGGGTCGCCTCGGCGACGATGTAGATGCCGAGCGAGACCGTGGCGGTGACGATGACCGGCGCGAGCGAGTTGGGGATGACGTGCCGCAGCAGGTTGCGTCGGGGCGTCGCACCGATGGCCCGGGCCGCGTCGATGAACTCCAGGTTCTTGGTCTCCAGCACGGCACCGCGCGTGATGCGGGTGATCTGCGGCCAGCCGAAGACGGCGAGCACCGCGACGACCGACAGCACACCGCTCCAGAAACCACGGTCCGGGAACAGGTTCCTGATGACCGACAGCCCCACCAGGGCTGCCAGCAGCAGCGGGATGGCGAAGAAGATGTCGGAGATGCGCGAGATGATCGCATCGACCCATCGGCCGTAGAACCCGGCCACCGAGCCCGCGAACAGCCCGACCAAGGCCACCAGCAGCGCCGTGAGGACGCCCACTGCCACGCTGGCTCGCGCGCCGTGCACCGTCCGGGCGAAGACGTCGTAGCCCTGCTTGTCGAAGCCCGCGAGATGGCCTTCGCTCGGACCATCGAGACTGCGCGAGAGCTCCGCGCGCGTCGGGTCCACGTCGGTGAACAGCGTCGGCCAGATGACCATGAGTGCGACCACGAACAGGATGACGGTCGAGACCCAGAACAGCGGGTTCCGTCGTAGCTGCTTCCAGGCCTCCTTCCACTGGCTCTCTGGCGGCGCGGTGGTGTCGAGGGCACCGACGTCGTGCAGCGGGGTCTCGGCTGCGGGAGCGACCATGCGCTCCTGCCCGGGCCGGGGCCGGCCGGGGCCGGAGGGACGGGAGAGGGGATCAGGCATAACGGATCCTCGGGTCGAGCGCGGCGTACAAGAGGTCCACGAGCAGGCTCGTCAGGACGTAGACGAGCACCATGACCGTGACGACCGAGACGATCGTGGGGCTCTCACCACGACGGATCGCCTCGAACGCCAGGTTGCCGATGCCCTGCACGTTGAAGATGCCCTCGGTCACGATGGCGCCGGCCATGAGGGCACCGAGATCGGCGCCGAGGAACGTGACGACGGGGATCAAGGAGTTGCGCAGCACGTGACGCCGGTTGACCTCGCCGTCGCTCAAGCCCTTGGCACGCGCGGTCTTGACGTGGTCGGCGGCGAGGTTCTCCGCCACCGACGTCCGGGTGAGGCGCAGGACGTAGGCGAACGAGGTGAGTCCCAGCACGAAGCCGGGCAGCCACAGGTCGGCGAAGCCTTCTCCGGTCACCGTCGGTGACGTCCAGCCGAGCTTGACGCCGACGAGGAACTGCAGCAGGAAGCCGAAGACGAAGATCGGCACCGCGATGACGAGCAGCGAGACCACGAGCATCGTGGAGTCGAAAATCTTGCCCTTGCGCAGACCCGCGTAGAAGCCGGCAGCGATCCCGAGCACGGTCTCCACCACGAGGGCGATGAGCGCCATGCGCAGGGTGACCGGGAAGGCCCGGGCGACCTCGTCGATCACCTCGGTCCGACGGAAGGTCTGGCCGAGGTCGAGGGTCAGGGCGTCCTTGAGGAACAGCAGCCACTGGACGAGGAACGGCTTGTCGAGGTTGTACTGCGCCTCGAGCTGGGCACGGACCGCCTCGGTGACCTGCCGTTCACCGAACAGACCCTGGACCGGGTCCCCCGGGCGAAGGAAGACCATCGCGTAGATGAGCAGCGTGGCGCCGAGGACGACCGGGATCGTCTGCAGCACCCTCCTGCCGATGTACCACCACATGAGTTATGGGATTCCCGTCTGACGAAGAGCACACCAGAGTGGACCGAAGTCACGATACGCCTCAGGTCCTGAGGGTGCGTGACGCGCGATCCGGACGACGCGCCCGTGCGGGACAACACCGAGGTGCTGCCCCGCACGGGCGCGATCGGGGCGTCCTTACTTGGTCGCCTCGTGCAGGACCGGGCGGTCCTTCCAGTTGAACGCGACGTTCTCGACGCCGTCGGCGGCGGCTGCCGCCACGTCCGTGTACCACAGCGGGATGGCCGGCAGGTCCTCGAACAGGACGGACTGTGCCTGGCTGTAGAGGTCGAAGCGCTCGTCCTCCTCCGACGCACCGGCCGCCTGCTTCAGCAGGCCGTCGAACTCGTCGCTGGAGTAGTCGCCGTCGTTCGACCCGGCGCCCGTGCCGTAGAGCGGTGCCAGGTAGTTGTAGATCGACGGGTAGTCGGCCTGCCAACCGGTGCGGAAGGCCGTCTCGATGTCACGGTTCGTGATGTCCTCACGGAACTCATCGAAGGTCGCGTACTCCTGCGGCTCGGCGTCGATCTCCAGGTTGTTGCGCAGCTGGTTCACGACCGCCTCGACCCACTCCTTGTTGCCCGGGCCGTCGGCGTTGTAGGCCAGGACGAACTTGCCCTCGAACGGCGCGATGTCCTCGGCGTCCGCCCACAGGTCCTTGGCCTCCTGGGCGTCGAAGTCGAGGACGTCGCTGCCCTCGATGTCGTCGTCGAAGCCGGGCAGCACCGGTGCGGAGAAGTCCACTGCAGGGGTACGAGCGCCCTCGAAGATCTTCTCGGTGATCTCCTCACGGTTGATCGCCTTGGAGATCGCCTGACGACGCAGGTTGCCCTCGTCGTTCTTGCCGAACCCGGGCAGACGCTCCGGGATCGTGATGGAGGCGAAGCTCGAGCCCGGCTGCGTGATGGGCTGGACGGCACCGTCGTCCTGGTACGTCGCCAGGGCGCTCGGCGGCACCGTGTCGATGATGTCGAGGTTGCCGGCCTGCACGTCGGAGTAGGCGCCGTCCGGATCGGTGTAGATCTTGAAGACGATGCCGTCGTTCTGCGGCGTGCGGGCCCCCTCGTAGCTCTCGCTCGGCTCGAGCGTGATCTGCTTGTTGCGCTCCCAGCCGCTGTCGGCGAGCTGGTAGGGACCGTTGCCGATCGGGGACTCGCCGTAGGCCTCCATGTCGTCGAAGGCGGACTCCGGCAGCGGGAAGTACGCCGAGTAGCCGAGTCGCTCGGGGAAGTCGGCCTCGGGCTGGCTCAGCTTGACGGTGAAGGTCTTCTCGTCGACGACCTCCAGACCGGACAGCGTCTCGGCCTCGGGCTCCTCGGCGGAGACCTGCTCATAGCCCTCGATGGGCTCGAAGAAGTAACCGCTCAGCTGCGCGTTGGTGCTCAGCGCGCCGTAGTTCCAGGCGTCGACGAAGCTGTCGGCGGTGACGGGCGTCCCGTCGGAGAACTCCCAGTCCTTGAGGGTGATGGTCCAGTTCTGGTTGTCCTCGGACTCGATGGACTCCGCGACCTCCAGGGAGCTCTCGCCCTCGTTGTCGTAGACCACCAGACCGGCGAACAGCTGGTCGATCACGTTGCCTCCGCCGACCTCGTTCGTGCTGGTCGGGATGAGCGGGTTCTGCGGTTCGGTCGCGTAGACGGAGATCTTTCCGTCGCTCGCGTCGTCCCCGCCTCCGCCGCACGCCGCCAGCACCAGGCTGCCGGCGGCGACCAAGGCAACGCCCGCAAGGCGTGTTCGCCGAGTGAGTCGCATCGAATCCTCCTGAGAAATGAGTGCACGCAGGCGCGTGCGCCCACCATTGCTATCACCGGGGACGGGCGCTTCGACAGGGTCGGGACGGGACTTCACCAACTTGCAACCTGGTCACGACGGGCCATACTGCGCTGGCACCGACGAGCCATGCACGCACGAGGGCCCC
>JBQGDU010000032.1:0-1664 GCA_052039245.1 Aeromicrobium sp.
CCGTTCGGACGCGCCGGGACCCGCACGCTGACACCGGGCCCGGTCCGGGCGAGAGTGGGCACCATGTCGATCGACCCGCAGTTCCTCCTGGGCCGCCGTACCACCGCCGACCTCGCCGACGACCTCGGCGACGCCGTCCGCTCCTGCGACGTCCAGTTCCGCTCCTTCGGCGCACACTCCCGTTTCGCCGGTCCCGTGCGGACCGTGCGGTGCGAGAACGACAACGCCCTGCTCCGGGCCACGCTCGACGGCCCCGGTGACGGAGCCGTCCTGGTCGTCGACGGCGGCGGCTCGACCCACTGCGCGCTCATCGGCGATGTCATCGCGGGCCTGGCGGTGGCGAACGGCTGGGCCGGGATCGTCGTCAACGGGGTCGTCCGCGACACCGTGGCACTCGCCGCGCTCCCCCTCGGCCTCAAGGCGCTGGGCACGAATCCCCGCAAGAGCAGCAGGACCGGGGCCGGGGAGGTCGACGGCACCGTGACGCTCGGCGGGGTCGACTTCACCCCGGGCGAGATCCTCTACTCCGACGAGGACGGGATCGTCGTCGTCGCGCGGTGAGGTGCCGACGGCTACCGTCGACCCATGAGCGCCAAGTCCGACTCCCGGCTCGCCGAGTTCCTGCGCCGGGTGGAGGCGAGCGGCGACGACGCCGCTCCGGCCGCCGTCGTCGTCGGGACGGGCGAGGTCTCCGAGGTGCAGGAGTCGATCGCGCCGCAGCTCGCCGCGACCGTCCGGGAGCTCGGCCACGTGGAGCCCGCCGGCGGGCCGGACGGCGACCTGCGACGGGTGCGGCTCACCCCCGCGGGCCGGGACTGGCTCGCGGAGTACGACCGGACGGCTCCGACGCTGCACCCCCGCTTCTCCTCCTAGGGGCACTCAGGGCGAGAGCGCGCGACAGCCGCGCCGGACGACGGCGTCGGCGTAGGCGTGGTCGAGCGCCGCGGTCCGCAGCTGCCACCGGTGGAAGAGCGGCGCGACGAACAGCTCGAACGCCTCGACGTCCCCCACGGAGCCGTCGATGTGGCCGGTGGCCCTCGCCGTCGCGAACCGCCGGGCGAACAGGGTGATCTGCGGGGCGACGACCTCCTCCAGCACCTGCGCACCGACCGCGGTGTCGACGAGCGCCTCGACGCACAGCGCCCGCAGCAGCGCGTCCCATGCGGGCACCGCGAGCTCGTCGACGACCGCGCGCAGCACCGCGGAGAGGTCGGCCTGCAGGTCACCGGTGTCCGGGATCCCCCCGTCGCCGACGGCCGCGCGCGCGTTGCGGTGGGCCACGGCGTCGACCAGCAGGGCCCCCCGGTGGCGCCACCGCCGGTAGAGCGTGGCCTTGCCGACGCCGGCACGTGCCGCGATCGCCTCCATCGTCACCTGCGGGTACGGCAGCTCCACCGCCAGTGCCAGGGCCGCCTCGAGTGCGGCCGTGCGCGCCCGTTCGGAGCGGCCGGTCGGCACCGGCGGTCGGTCACGGCCGTCGTCGTCCACGCGATGAGGATAGCGATCGATACGGAACGTTCCGGATCGTAGATGTCATGAGTGTGCGTCGCGACGAGGAGAGTCCCGTGACCGAACGACCCGTGTGGTTCGTGACGGGCGCCGGCCGTGGGCTGGGCCGGGCCCTGACGCAGGCCGCGCTCGAGGCGGCCCTGGCACTGGCGGTG